>WRML01000389.1 GCA_009777165.1 Kiritimatiellota bacterium | reverse complement strand
GGTGTGTCTCTCGGTAGAAAAATGCCCTCCCCCCCCGATGTCCGCATCCCATCGGGATGCGCCTAAAAATTCGGGACGGCCTCTGTTTTCTTCAGATGTTCGGTGAAATACACGAGGACGGCGATGTTGTTATGTTCTGCCGCATAGTCAACGGGCGTGCGGCCGTCCCTGTCCTCCGCGTCAACGTCGGCGCCTTTGGCGACGAGGAACTTGGCGATCTCGACCTCCCTGTTCTCCCGCGCCGCCTCGTGGAGGGGGGTCCCGCCCTTGTTGTTCTTCGCGTGGATGTCCGCCCCGACGGCCATGAGGTATTCGAGGGTCTCGGTGCTCTGATTCAATCTCGCCGCCAGATGGAGGGGGGTGTTGCCGGGCTTGTTCCGCGCGTTCACGTCCAGCCCGAGGGAGACGAGGTGCTTGATGACGTCGAGGTTTGCGTCCTGTTGCACCGCCAGATGGAGCAGGCTGTTGTCCGTGTTGACGTGCTTCTCATGGATGTCCGCCCCTGCCGCGACAAGGCACTTGACGATGCTGACCTTCTCACGGGAACGTTCGTTATCGTCGTCACCGTAAACCACGGTCTGCACCGCCCACTGGAGTGGGGTACTGCCGTCGTTGTTCCGCGCCTTGACGTCGGCGCCTTTGGAGATAAGGTATTCGGCGACCTTGGCCCTCCCGGACCATAATACCGCATGGTGGAGGGGGGTGTTGCCGTCGTTGTCCCTCGTGTTCACGTCCAGCCCGAGGGAAATGAGGCATTCGGCTGTTTCGGCAGAATCTGCCGAGTGGTGGTGGAGCTTGGTCTTGCCTTCTTTGTCCCTCACGCGGATGTCCGCCCCTTGGGAGACAAGGTACCGGATGATCTCGGCGTTGCGCGCCGACAGGATCAGGGTTTCGCCGTCGTTGTTCTTCACGTTCACGTCCACCCCGAGGGAGACAAAATATTTGACAAACGCAAGCTCATCCGCCTCATGGAACGGGATGTTGCCCCGCGAGTCTTTCGCGTAGATGTCCGCGCCTTTAGCCACAAGGAGCTTGAGAACCTCGACGTTCTGATTGCCCGCCGCCGCCTGATGGAGCGGGGTTGAGCCATCTCTGTTTGTCGCCGTCACATCCGCCCCTTGGTCAATCAGGTATTGGACGACATCGAGATTACCGTCCGAGGGCGACTGCCACACCACGTTATGAAGCGGGGTCCGGCCGTGTTCGTCTTTCGCGTTCACGTCCGCGCCTTGGGCGACAAGGAGTTTGATGGTGTCGAGATTCACATGGGGCCGCGTCGCCTCATGGAGCGGGGTTTGGCCGCGTTCGCCTTTCGCCTTCACATCCAGCGTCGCCCCCTTGGACATGAGGAACTCGATGACCTCGGCGCTCTTCCCCCTCGCCGTCGCCTCGGCAACCGGGGTCTTGCCGTCGTTGTCTTTCGCGTTCACGTCCGCGCCCTGCTCGACGAGATACTCGGCGGCTTCAAGCCCCCACACCGCATGGAGCGGGGTCCGGCCGCCGTTGTCCCTCGCGCGGATGTCCGCGCCGAGGGAGGCGAAGTATTCGGCGGCCTCCCTGCTCCCCGCATAAAAGAGCGGGGTTTCGCCCTTGTCGTTTTTCGCGTTCACGTCCAGCCCGAGGGAGACGAAGTACCGGGCGATTCTGGTGTCCCCCACCATCACCCATTCGCCGCCTTCTTCTTTGTGGGTGAAATGTCCCGCCGCCAAGTGTAGCACCGTTCTGTCATCGTGGCCCCGTGCGTTGATATCCGCCCCTTTGGAGACTAAAAATTTGACGGTTTCGAGGTCTCTCGCCCAATGGAGCGGGGTCTGGCCGTTTTTGTCTTTCGCGTTCACGTCCGCCCCTTTGGAGACAAGGAACCTGACGGTTTCGACCTTCTCGGAAAACACCGCCCAATGGAGCGGGGTGCGGTCGTTGTCATCCTTCGCGTTTACGTCCGAACCCTTGGACACGAGATACTCAACGGTGCTGAGGATCAGAGCCTCCGGTGTGGAATCCCGTATGTTCCAATCCTGCAGGTAACGCACGAGCGCGGCATTTGCGTGTTTCGCGACAAGCGCATCCGCCTCCGCCCGTTCGGCATCGGACAACGCCCCAATCGCGGGGTTGAGCGCAACACAACACAGCCCCGTGGCGAACATACGCCCCGCAAGCCGGAGAAAACGGTCAAACATTTTTCCCATGACGGACTCCTGTTCTGTCGGTTAATGAAAAGCGGGGGAATTGTAGCGCGTACCCAGAGCGAAAGCAAGCGGAAATGGGGAAATGGGGTCCTGCCCCTTTTCCGCACGGAAATCAATTTTCAGTATTCCTCAGCACCGGGATTAATTTTTCGCAGTCGAGCAGGCAATCGAACATGAGTTTTGACAGGGGGGATGCGAGGCCGGATTTCCTTTTGTGGGTCTTGACGCAGTTGAGTGCGATTTTGCGCGCAATGTTCAGGTTTTGCTGCACATTCTTGTCTTCGACACGGCAAAAATCCTCGCCGAAATGCACGT
>WRML01000388.1 GCA_009777165.1 Kiritimatiellota bacterium | reverse complement strand
CTCCTCCAGGTTGTAGGCGAAGCCCCCCCCCGCGCCACCCATCGTGTAAGCCGGGCGGATGACCAGCGGGAACCCGATGTCCGCCGCGATCGCCTCCGCCTGCTCCAGCGTGTTCGCGATACCCGAGCGCGGCGTGTCAATGCCGATGTCCTGCATCATCTGCTTGAAAATCTGGCGGTCCTCCCCGCGCTCGATGGCCTCCAGATTCACGCCGATGACGCGCACGCCGTACTTGTCGAGGATACCCGCCTTGCTCAGCGCGAACGCCATATTCAGGCCCGTCTGCCCCCCGAGGTTCGGGAGCAGCGCATCCGGACGTTCCTTCGCAATGACCTGCTCGATGCGCTCGACGGTCAGCGGCTCGATGTAGGTCGCGTCCGCCATGGACGGGTCGGTCATGATGGTCGCCGGATTCGAGTTGACCAGCACAATCTTATACCCCAGATTCCGCAACGCCTTACACGCCTGCGTCCCCGAATAATCAAACTCGCACGCCTGCCCGATCACGATGGGCCCCGAACCGATAATCAACACTTTCTTCACATCATCACGCCGCATATTCCCCGAACCTTTCTGAACTGCACAGTCGGGACAACAGAATGCCATTTCCCGGCAAGATAGTCGAGGGAAAACTTTTCCTGTTACCAACAAAACGCAAGATCGGGGTTTCGTCACGTGATGAGCGTGAGGAACTCTTGGCGGGTGGCGGCCTCCTTGCGGAAGGAGCCAAGTACGGCGGAGGTCGTCATGACCGAGTTCTGCTTGCCCACGCCGCGCATCATCATGCAGAGGTGGCGGCACTCCATTACCACACCAACCCCCTCCGCGCCGGACTCGGTAAGGATGGATTGCGCGACCTGTTCCGTGAGTCGCTCCTGTATCTGGAGCCGTCGCGCGAAGCAGTCTACGATCCGTGCGATTTTACTGACCCCCAGTACCTTGTCGCGCGCGACATACCCGACGTGGCAACGCCCGTAGAAGGGCAGCAGGTGGTGTTCGCAGAGGCTGTACACCTCGATGTCGCGCACGATGATCATGTGGTTGAGATGGGCCTGGAACACGGCACCGTTGAGCACCTTGCGCGGGGACTGGCGGTATCCCCCCGTCAGGAACGCGAGTGCCTCGGCCACGCGCCGGGGCGTGCCGTTCAGGCCCTCGCGCCCGGGGTCCTCGCCCAGTTCCACGAGAAGCTGGCGCGTGAGCTCGGCGATACGTACTTTATTGATGGGTTTCATCAGTGGTGAACTCCTTGCGGTGCGCAGGGACGTGTGCCCTCCAGTAGTCACTCCCTCGTCCCTAATCCTCCTTGCGGAGGGGGCCGTGCTTTTTGACGTCTTTCATGGGGATGGTCTGACTGATGCCAGGGCGGGTCTCGATACGGATGCCTTCCTCATTCAGGTATTCCAGCACGCCAGTGTAGTAGGCGCGGGTGGTAGTGACCTCGTAGTTGGGGATAAACTGGCGGACAAGCTGGAACTGAAGCGTGAGGGTCATGTCGCGGTGGACGGTGATGTCGCGGCGCTGGGTGGCGTAGCCGGGGCGGGTGATCTCGATCTGGTGCTCACCCTCCAGCACGTCCTCGACGGGGAAGGGCTGGGAGACGGCGGTATTGTCGGCATCTTTCGCGGAGGTGACGCCGGCGCGTTTACCATCCAGGAAGATCACCGAGCCGGCCGGGGCGGTGGTGACTTCGAGGCGCCCCATAATCTTCGTGAGGCGGAACTCTTCGGTGACGGTGTCGCCTTTCTCCAGATCCACGTTACGAGCATTGGGCGCGTAGCCGGTCTGCTCGACACGGACACGGTAGGTGGCAGGAGGAGCGTTGACGAAATCGTAGGGGGTCACGTCTTTATATTCGTCGTTGATGTAGACTCGCGCACCAGCAGGGATAGAGACGATACGAAGCGTGCCGGGGAGGGGTTTGAGGGAGACATCAATGTTCTGCACCTCGCCTGCGGCAAGCGCGACCTGGCGGGTGTGGGAATCGAAGCCGTCAGCCTTGATCTCGATGGTGACGTTGCCGTCGGGGATGCGGTCAATACGACAGGGGGTGGTGCCGCGCGAGATGCCGTTGACGAACACGTCGGCGTCGGTGGGGTCGGAGGTGACGTTGAGGGTACCGGAGGCAGACATGAGTTCAACCTCCTGCTTGACGGGGGTACGACCGCTGAGGGTGACATCCATCTCCTTGCGTTGGTAGCCGGGGAGGGAGAGGCTGAGGCGGTGGGTGCCGGGCGCGAGGGTGCTGATGAGCAGGGGGGTCAGGCCGAGCGCGGCTCCGTTGTAGGTGATTTCCGCACCCTCGGGATTGGAGGTCATCAGCAGGAGGCCAGTGAGCGGCTCAAGGGCAAACGTGAGGGATCGGGGGGAGCCCTCCTCCAACGTGAAGGTCTCGAAGACCTTGCGGTGGTCGGGCTTCTCGATCAGCAGGAGGTGGGTACCGGCCGGAAGGTCGGTAATGGCGAGGGGGGTGACGCCGCGGTTCTGGTGGTTGATGATGACCT
>WRML01000387.1 GCA_009777165.1 Kiritimatiellota bacterium | reverse complement strand
TTGTGAGTCAGCAAAAGGGGGGGTAGGTAGGTTAATGAACCACAAGCGACACCATCTCAAACCCATTCTCTGCGCGAAAAAGAAACGATTCCTTTGTGACTGTTGTGTCTTTGTGTGGGGAAAAAACGGATGCGTTTAATGGTCGGTAGTTAGTCAAGGAGAAAGCAAAATGAGAAATCGCAGAGCGTTTGTGAAGGGGTCGGCTGCGTTTACGGCGACGTTGGCTGTTTTAAGCGCACCCGACGTATGGGCGGGGGATCTGGTCATCTGCAAGTCGTGCGGGCGCGAGGCGAAGGAGGGGGAGACGAAGTGCTCGCGGTGTGGGGAGGCGTTGCCCCAGCCGCGCCCGGCCCCAACCGCAACACCGGCAGAGGCCCCGGCGGTCGATGTCCCCGCAGAGGTGCTGAAGATGGCGGCGGCGGCCGTCGAAGGCAATTACCGTCTGGCGAAGGAGGTGGAGGAGGCGAAACAGCCTGCCCTCGCACTCTACTATTTCCAGAGCGCGATGGCACTGATGCGCCTGCTGCCTCCGAATCATTTCCCGAAGGAGGTGGGGGACGCGCTCCTGAACGGGCGCGTGCGGACGCTCCAGATGGTGATGACCGGACAAGCCAAGTGCAGGATTTGCAACGGCACGGGGAAGTACCAGATGGACATGAGCAAGACAGACCCGGCCGGGACGATCAAGGCGGTCTCGGGTGTCCCGTGCAAGGCGTGCAACGGCAGGGGGGGTATCCCTGGCATGGCTGACGTGCCGCAGGCGAAGGCCGCGCTCTTGCAGGGGCGAAGCGATTTCGAACGGCGGCAGATGCTGGCGGGGGAGGTGCGCTTGGGGCGCCTCTTCGTTCCGGCGGCGATGGAGAAGATGATGTCCCCCCCCCAGCGCGCGCTCGTGATGACCGGGATGCAGGTGCCGTGCGATTCGTGCCAGGGGACGGCGCGGCAGGTCTGCACCACGTGCCGTGGCACACGGTGGATCAAGTGTACCTTCACAGGCTGCCGCAACGGCGAGATTGATCTCCCGAAAACAAAGGATGTCATCACCACAAAACGGCTCAACGAGGAAGTGACGACGAAGTGCCCGCGCTGCACCGGGTTCGGTGAGATCACCTGCGGGCAGTGCAACGGCAATGGAAGCGTCGCGTGCCAGAAGTGCTCCGGGAGTGGCGTGGCGGACCGGTGTCAACGCTGCACAGGCACGGGCACGCAGGAGTGTTCCAAGTGCAAGGGGACCGGGAATGTCAAGGGGACCCCCTGCGGGGATTGCGGCGGGGGGGGGGTCTCCCTGTGCACGTCGTGCCGGGGCGAGGGGGTAAGGGTACGATGACGGGGACAAGCGAACAACCCGGGTTCAGTCTGCCGAACTTCGAGGTCCTCGGCCTCCTCGGGCGCGGGGGGATGGCAGCCGTCTGGAAGGCGCGCCAGGTCTCCCTCGACCGTTTCGTCGCTATCAAGGTGCTTTCGCCGCAATTTGCCAGCACGGCGGAGGATATCCGCCAGTTCAGGACCGAAGCCCAGACCGCCGCGCGCCTGAAGCACCCGAACATCGTCGAGGTCTACGACGCCAACTTTTCCGACGGCTTCTACTACTTCGTCATGGAGCTGGTGGACGGCTATACGATGGGCGAACTGCTGCGCAGGAAGGGCGACGTGCCCATCGAGGACGCGATGGTCATCACGGAGAGCGTCGCCGTCGCACTGGACTACGCATGGACCTTTCACAAGATGGTGCATTGCGACATCAAGCCCGACAACATCATGGCCGATGCCGACGGGACTGTCAAGGTCACGGACCTGGGGCTCTGCCGCACGCTCTCGCTGATCAAGGAGACCGACGCGAAGGAGACCGATGAAATCCTAGGGACCCCCGCCTACATGTCGCCGGAGCAGATTTACGGGGACACCACGATTGACTGCCGTTCGGACATCTACTCGCTCGGCGCGTCCATCTACCACCTGATCACGGGCTACACGCTGTTCCAGGGCCTGGACAACGACGCGATGATGCACGCACACGTCGGGAACGTCCAGTCGCCGGATCCACGCGAGTTCACGCCGGGGATCAAGCCGGGGATTGTGATGCTGCTCGAACGGATGTTGGCCAAGCGTCCCGAGCAGCGTTTCCGCAACTGGGTACAGGTGCTGACCGAGATCAAACGACTCCAGGACGGGAAAATCGTCTGGTCATCCCCGCTGCCCCCGTTCAGTAGCTCCATCCGGCGAAACAGCGGGTAATGCGTTCCTGAAGAAGTCGGTGGTATCGTATTTTAGCGCATTTAGAGTGAGTTCACTTTAAAAGCGTACCGCGACAACATCCCGTTAGGGATGTTTCTTTCGGTAGAAGAGAACGCAAAAAAAAATCATGGCATCCCATCGGGATGCCTCTTTTATAGTTAATTCAGTTGAAAACCATTCCATTTTTAACCACAATGGACACAATGGTTTTCACAATAGACACAAAGGATACAAGAGGGAATCGTGTCCATTGTGCATTCCATTGTGTCTAT
>WRML01000386.1 GCA_009777165.1 Kiritimatiellota bacterium | reverse complement strand
ATTTCTACTTCCTAATCCTCTCCCTCCCCCCCCCTCCCCCCCTCCCCCTCCACTCCTCCACTTCTCAACTTCTCAACTTCTCAACTTCTCAACTTCTCAACTTCTCAACTTTTTAACTTTATAATTCTTCTCGGAAAATGGGCGTTGGGGCGTTGTCCCGAAAAGGTTGACAACGCCATGCGGGTTGGTATACAGTAAACACCCATCGCACGAGAGTAACTATGGAGTTTTTTTATGGCAAGTGACCTCAAGGCTGCATACAAGACGATAATGGATGACCACTTCACCCCGGAGATGGAAATCGCGTTCATTGACGGGGACAAGCGACAGACCCTGCGCTTCGAGAAAGTGTCGTGGGTGATTGACGGCGAGGAGAAGGGCCTCCGTTACGGCGAGAACCCGGGACAGGAGGCCGCCCTCTACAAGCTCGTCAACGGTAACCTCGCGCTCGGCGAAGTCACCTCAATCGGACCTGGTAACTGCCTCGCCGCGAACCCCGAGCTTCTGCAGTCCGGCAAGCACCCGGGCAAGACCAACCTGACCGATGCCGACAACGCGCTCAACATCTTGCGTTATCTCGACGACACGCCTTGCGCGGTGATTGTCAAGCACAACAACCCCTGCGGTGTCGCAAAGGCCGCCACGCTGACCGATGCCTATTGCCGCGCGAACCAGGCGGACCGTCTCGCGGCGTTCGGCGGGTGCATCGCCCTTAACCGCGAGGTTGACACCGAGACCGCGAAACGGATTGCAGAGAACTACGCCGAGGTCGTGGTCGCACCGGAGTTCGCGCCAGGCGTGATGGACATCTTCGCCGCAAAGAAAAACCTCCGCGTCATGCGGATCCACAACATGGCGGACCTCACGCGTTTCGTGGCGAGGCGCGTGGTGGAGTTCAAATCGCTCATCGACGGCGGTATCGTGGCGCAATGGTCGTTCGTACCGGAAGCGCGCACCGCCGCCCAGCTCATCCCTGCGGAGTGCGTGACGAAAGACGGCACCGTGCATTCCATCAAACGCCTCCCCTCACCGCAGGAGTACGACGACCTGCTTTTCGGCTGGCTCGTCGAGGCAGGTGTGACCAGCAACTCTGTCCTGTATGTGAAAGACGGCGTGACCGTTGGCATCGGCACAGGTGAGCAGGATCGCGTGGGCGTCGCCGAAATCGCGCGTGACAAAGCCTACCGTAAACTCGCGGACTGGATTTCGTGGGAGCGGCATGTCACGCCCTACAACGATCTATCGCTGAAATTCGGCGAACAAGGTAAGCGCCTGATGGCGAAGATTGACGAAGAGGTCAAAGCGAAACGGGGCGGCCTGTTGGGGAGCAGCATGGTGTCTGACGCATTCTTCCCATTCCGCGACGGCGCGGAGGTCGGTATCCGCGAAGGCATCTCAGCCATTCTCCAGCCTGGCGGTGCCATCCGCGACTGGGATGTGATTGACTGTTGTAACGATGCCAACGTCGCCATGGTCTTCACAGGCCAGCGCAGTTTCAGGCATTAGGTTGTTGCTGATTCTGATGAATCCGTTCTGTCCTTTTATTCTGAAAATTCACGCTCCAAATCACGATCGGCATATGGTAAACTGTTTTCTTTTTTTCACAGGATGAGGTGCAATAACGATGGATAAGCATTACGACCCGCAGGCAGTTGAGGCGAAGTGGTATCAGTGGTGGGAACAGAACGGGCATTTCCATGCGGAGGCCGGACAGGGGGGGGGGAGCTACAGCGTCGTCATCCCGCCGCCGAACGTGACGGGCATCCTGCACATGGGCCACGCCCTGAACAACACCATCCAGGATGTGCTGGTGCGCTGGCGCAGGATGCAGGGGCGCAATGCCGTCTGGATCCCCGGCACCGACCACGCGGGCATCGCCACGCAGAACGTCGTCGAGAAGGCGTTGCGCAAAGAGGGCCTCTCGCGCCGCGACCTCGGGCGCGAGGAGTTTATCCGGCGGACATGGGAATGGAAGCAGGAGTACGGCGGCACGATCGTCCGCCAGCTCCGCAAGCTCGGCGCGTCCTGCGACTGGGCGCGCGAACGTTTCACCATGGACGAGGGGCTGTCCGAAGCCGTGACGGAGGTCTTCTGCCGCCTCTACGACGAGGGGCTCATCTATCGCGGCAACTACATCGTGAACTGGTGTCCGCGCTGTCAGACGGCCCTCTCGGACGAGGAGAGCGAACACGTTGACACGCAGGGCAGCCTGTGGCACATCCGCTATCCAGTGGCAGGCGGTGGCGAGGTCGTCGTCGCGACGACGCGCCCGGAGACGATGCTGGGCGACACGGCCGTGGCGGTCAACCCGGCGGACGAGCGTTACGCCGCGCTCGTCGGCAAGACCGTTATCCTGCCGCTGATGAACCGCGAGATTTCGGTCGTGGCGGACGATTACGTTGACCGCGAATTTGGCACGGGCGTCGTGAAGATCACGCCCGCGCATGACCCCAACGATTTTCAGGTGGCGCAGCGTCACAACCTCCCCCCCCTCGACGCGATGAACGGCG
>WRML01000385.1 GCA_009777165.1 Kiritimatiellota bacterium | reverse complement strand
CCTCATGGCTGCCCTCACCCCGGCGACGGACGGGCTGGGGGGGGCGGGGGGGGGGGGGCTGTCCTCAATGTTCAAGGCCGCCGCTGAAGCGGCCGCGAAAGGCTCGGAAGCCACCGCCCCCATGCGCGCCAAGTTCGGGCGCGCGAAAAATCTCGGCGACCGTTCGATCGGTCCTGTTGACGCGGGCTCCGCGTCAATGGCTTGTATCTTTAACGCATTTTCAAAACGTTTTAATTAGGAATTAGAAATTAGGAATTAAAATTCGGAAGAGGAAAATGCAAACAGATTCCTAATTCCCAATTTCTAATTCCTAATTATGAAAGGACAGTTATGGCAGACTTAGACGATATCCGCGACGGCAAGGAGTATGGGCTTGGCGTGTCGCAGAAGACAGAGGGTTATTTTCTGAAGGGGTCGGGCAATCTGGACTGGGGCATGAAAGATCGCCTTAGCCGCATTTTTAACCCGACGACGGGCAAGACCGTGATGCTGGCGTTCGACCATGGGTTCTTGATGGGGCCCACGTCCGGCGTGGAGCGCATTGACCTGAGCATTGTCCCGCTCATCGAGCATGCGGACTGCCTGATGTGCACGCGGGGCGTGTTGCGCTCGCTCATTCCCACGACGAGCCGCAAGCCCGTGTGCCTCCGCGCGGACGCAGGCACGACCATCCTCACCGAGATGAACGATAACGTGGTGTTGGATCCCGTTGACGCGGTGCGCCTGAACGCTTCCGCAATCGCGGTGATGGTTGCGATCGGCGACCCGAACATGGAGGCGAGGACCGTCGCGAACCTGTACAACGCCGTGGACGACGGGTTGGAATTTGGCCTGCCCGTCATGGGCGTGACGGCGGTCGGCAAGGACATGGCGCGTGACGCGCGTTACTTCGGCATGGCCGCGCGCGTCTGCGCTGAGAACGGCGCGAACATCGTGAAGACCTACTACACGGAAGGCTTCGAGAAAGTCGTCGCCTGTTGTCCTGTGCCGATCGTGATTGCCGGGGGCAAGAAGCTGCCGGAGCTCGAGGCACTGGAGCTGGCGTACAACGCGATCCAGAGCGGCGCGTCGGGTGTGGACATGGGACGTAACGTCTTCCAGTCCGAATCCCCAGCCGCGATGATTCAGGCCGTCGGCGCAGTGGTGCACAAAGGCATGAAACCGCAAGACGCCTTCCAGCTGTTCAACGAATTAAAGAACCGTTGAGAACGAACGGATGACCTGCCCGCACTCACCGGGCATCACCGTGCGCATATCGAGATACAGCGCGTCCTGATGGACACGCGCGACGACAGGGACATCCGCCTCGCGGAGCTTGCGGGCGAGCGTCGCCGCGTCACGGGTCTTGATGCGGACAGCAAATGACGGTAACGCCTGACCGGGCAATGCCCCCCCCCCGAGGTATGCGTCGTGCGCGACGACGGCAACGGGTAGGGTGGTTTCCCCGAAATCGTTGCGGACGGTTCTCAGCGCCGTCCCCACCTGATCGGCTTGGCGCATCAGTTCGTCGGGGGTGCGAGAAAGCGTGAAATAGAGGGGGTGGGTGTGCGGCAGTTGCGCGGGGTTCTTGAAGAGGCGCAACGTAGCTTCGAGCGCGGCGAGCGTCATCTTGCACACGCGCATGGCACGGTAGAGGGGGTGGTTGCGGATTTTCCCGATGAGGTCGCGCTTGCCCACAATCAGCCCGCCCTGGGGGCCCCCAATGAGCTTGTCCGTACTGGCCAGCACGAGATCCGCCCCAGCGGCCAAGCTCTCGGCCATGGTCATCTCGTGCGCGAGCCCAAACGGGCGGAGGTCAATGAGGGCCCCGCACCCAAGGTCGTCCATCACGGGGATCCCCCTGGTGCGCCCCAGCGCGGCAAGCTCGCCGATGAGCACCTCCTGAGTGAAGCCGATGATGTCGTAGTTGCTCTTGTGGACTTTCAGGAGCATGGCGGTCTCCGGCGTGATGGCGCATTCGTAATCGCGCAGGCGGGTCTTGTTCGTGGTGCCGACCTCGCGCATGACGCACCCCCCCTCCGCCATGATGTCGGGGATGCGGAAGGCCCCCCCGATCTCGATCAGCTCGCCACGCGAGACGACGACCTCCCGCCCCTGCGCCAATGTCCGCAACGCAAGGAGGGTCCCCGCCGCGTTGTTGTTCACGAGTAACACGTCCTCCGCGCCTGTGAGGTCACGGAGGAGGTCGCGGATGACATGCTCGCGGTGAAGCCGTGCGCCGTCGGCCAAATCCATCTGGAGGTTACAGCATCCGATGACCGACGCAACTGCCTGCCGCGCGGCTTCAGGCATGACCGCACGCCCGAGGCCCGTGTGTAACAGGATGCCTGTCGCGTTGATGGCGGGCTTGAGGACGGGACGGTGCGATTGGGCAAGGCGTTCGGAAACCGCGTCTGTAATTGTTTCGACAGGCGTAACAGGCGTATCAGGATGTGCCAGCATTGCGATACGAAGCTCGCGCATCACCGCCTGGATCGCAGACACCGTCTCCCCGTGCCCGAACTGCACGACCAGCCTCTTTCCCTCAGCGGT
>WRML01000384.1 GCA_009777165.1 Kiritimatiellota bacterium | reverse complement strand
AACGCTCCCGGCCGCCTCCTTGACGGCGACGACGCCGGGGGGGCCCGCGAGGCGCACGACGGTGTCGAGCGGGATCTCCCTGCCCGTGCGCCCCGGCACGTTGTACAGCACCACGGGCAGCCCGAGGTCCGCGACCGCGCTGAAGTGGCGGAAGAGGCCCTCCCCGCTGGGCTTGTTGTAGTAGGGGGTGACCTGGAGCGTGGCATCCGCGCCGAGGCGCTGGGCCTCGCGGGTGAGCTCGATCGCCTCGGCCGTCGCGTTCGCGCCGGTCCCGGCGACGACGAGGGCCCGCTTGGCCGCGGCCTCGATGACGGTCTCGATGACCTTGATGTGCTCGGTGAAATCGAGGGTGGGGGACTCGCCCGTCGTGCCGACGGGGACGATGCCCTCCACGCCGTTCCCGATCTGCCACTGGACCAGCTCGCGCAAGGCGGAGTAGTCCACGCTGCCGTCCGCGTTGAACGGCGTGACCAGTGCGGTGAATGTGCCTGTTAACGTCATAATGCTCCTTTAACAAAAAGAAGTTTATTATGCCGTAAAAAAGAGGGGGGGTCAACGCGCTTTATGCCAACGGCTTCATTTTTCTTTCATGCAAAGGTACTCCTGAAAACCACGTGTGATGTCATTTCCATTGTACTCATGTGTGTAATTTCTTGTGTGTAATTTTTTTGTGTAATTTTTTTAAATTAGGGGTTGACTGCCGGAAGCGAATACGGTATTGTTTTGAATAACTACTAGACGAAGTCTAATATCGGATTTTAGCCAGTAGATGGGAGGGATGACATGAAACGTGCGCGAGGGTTTGTCGGAGAGATGTTGGGAACGTTTATCCTGACGTTGTTCGGGTGCGGGGCGGTGGCGGTTTCGGTTCTGTTCAACGCGCATCAGGGCCTGATGCAGGTGGCACTGGTGTGGGGGGTCGGCGTGATGCTGGCAATCTATGTGACGCGGCATCTGTCGTGCGCTCATCTCAATCCGGCGGTGAGCGTCGCGATGGTGACGAGCGGACGCATGAACGCGCGAAGCTTGCCCGCGTACGTGGTGGCGCAATTCGTCGGCGCAATCTTGGCGGGCTTTGCCATCTATCTGCTGTTCCATCCGTCCATCGTGGCGTTCGAGGCGGCAAATGAAATCGTGCGGGGAAGTCCATCGTCCGTGACGACCGCAAAGATGTTCGGGGAATTTTATCCCAACCCTGGCTCGGGGGCGGTGGTCTCCATGCCGTTAGCAATGGGCATCGAGGCGTTTGCGACCTTCATGTTGGTGTTGTTCGTCTTTGCGTTGACCGAGGGTTGTAACGTCGGGCGGCCGAATGACAACAGTGCGCCTGTGTTCATCGGTTTGACGGTGACATCGCTCATCTGTTTGACTGCACCGCTGACGCAGACCGGCATGAACCCTGCCCGCGACTTCGGCCCACGCCTGGTGTCGTGGATGATGGGCTGGGGCGATGCCGCGTTCCCGGGCGAGGTGGGCAAAGGTGGATTTTTCTGGGTGTACATGCTCATGCCGATTGTCGGAGGAATCGTCGCGGCGCTCGTGTTCACGCACATCGTGGAACCGCTGATGCGCTCGAAGACAGAGCCGTGCGAGTGTGAGAAGAAGAAGCAAACGAAGTAAAGGAGAGAAGAAAATGAATACACAGCGGATTATCTTTGTCGGCGGCTTTTTAGGTGCGGGCAAGACTACGCTCATGTTCGAGGCGGCCAGGCGTCTGACCGCGAAGGGTAAGCGCGTGGGACTCATCACGAATGACCAAGCCCCCGAACTGGTGGACACCACGGTCTTACGGACGACAGGCTCGGAAGTCACGGAAGTGAGTGGAAGCTGCTTCTGCTGCAACTTCCCCGGATTGGTCGCCGCGATGAACACACACGCAAACGAGGATGTCATCCTGGCGGAACCTGTCGGAAGCTGTACGGATTTGTCCGCGACCATCATGCAACCGTTAAAGGACAAGAAGGGCGGAGACATCGCGGTTGCGCCGCTTTCCGTGCTGGTGGACCCGAAACGGCTGGCAGGTATCTTGGATGGCACCTCGGCAGGTCTGCATGGCAGCTCAGCGTACATTTTCCGCAAGCAGTTGGAGGAGGCGGATCTCATTCTGCTGTCCAAGGCAGACACGCTGGACGAGACAACGCTTGCGGAACTAGGTATCCGCCTGACATCGGCATTCCCGGACGCGGAAGTGTTTGTAGTCAGCGCACGTTCGGGGGTAGGCTTGGATGCATGGTTGGATGCGGTTTTGACACGCACAGAAACAGGCACACAGTTGGTTGAGGTGGATTACGACACCTATGCCGAGGGCGAGGCGGTGCTGGGCTGGCTGAATGCGACGTATACGTTGACATGTGCTAAGGCGACGGACTGGAAAGCGTTTGCGGAAAACCTGCTCGATGCGTTGAGCAAGGAGTTTGATGCGATACCTGCGGCGGTCGGACACGTCAAGCTGGCGATCACATCTGGCGGGTCGTTGGTGACGATGAACCTTGTCGGCACACGCGAGACATTGGAAGTCCACGGCAAAACGCTGTTA
>WRML01000383.1 GCA_009777165.1 Kiritimatiellota bacterium | reverse complement strand
GATGCGTTTGGCGGCGAGTATGGGTATGAGTTCATGTGGGACGAGACAAAGTCTTTCATTGACTGGCAGATGAATCACGCCAGGGAGAATGACCATCTCTTCGTCTATCTTACCGATGAGGAAGTCGAGGTTTGGAAAGACGAGATGGCTTATACGCATCAATTGACGCTGGACGAGATAAACGCGCAGCGCGGCGACCAGGTCGCCACAGCCATATACAACAGAGCGAGGGAACTCATCACGGAAAAATACGGCGACGGCGCCGCCCTTTCGTCGGGGTATGTTTATGACGAGGCTGACCCCGGGGCTTCGGTGAGCCTCCCGGTGCATCTGCTGGAGGGCGTCGTTGACCTCGACACTGCGGTGGCGGCGGTCCGGGCGGCGGCGTCCGGGATGACGGACGAGCAGAAACGGAGCGCGGCGGGGGCCGACCTTGCCACGCTGTTCGCGGAGGAGGCCGTAGCGCAGGCGGCGAGCGCGGAGGTCAGCGGGGGCGACGTTGCGGTGAGCCTGTCGAGCGTCCGGGAGTTGCAGGGGCTGGCCGGGGATGTGGGGCCTGCGGTGGAGCGGGCGCTTTCGGAAAACGGCGTGGCGGTCGTGCGCGATCTTCAGGCCGATGTGGTGTTTAGGACGGATAGCGCTTCGGTGACGATCACTATCGACCCGTCCGCCGCGGGCACGGTTGCCGACAATATCCGGGTGGAGGCGCCGGGGTTTGCGGTTACGTTCCCTGCGGAGGCTGTCAGGGCGGACGCGGTGGGCGCGCCGCTGGTTGTGACGGTTTCTGAAATGAGAAATGATAATGCAGAAATGAGAAATAGCGGACCAGGGACCGGGGGGTTTAGAGTTGAGAGGACAGGGAATGGTTTTGCTGCGCTGGCGGGTGCGGGGGGTAGGTCGTATTCTGTGGCTTTTAGCAGGCCTGTGGGGGAGAATGTTAAGGTTTCTTTCCCTGCGGTTTCGGGGGACACTGATTTTCAGGCGGTGATGAATTCTAGGGGCGACGCTGTCGGGGGGAAGTACAATCCTATAACTAGCAGGATCGAGGCCAGGATAAGGGCAAGCGACACTTATTCTGTAAGGAATAACAGGAAGGATTTCACTGATATTTCTGGCAAGTCGCGGGAGATGCAGGACGCCATTGCCGTCCTTGCGTCGAAGGGGATCATTGCCGGGACCACTGAGACGACGTTTTCGCCGGACGCTTCCATCACGCGTGCGGAGATCGCCGCGCTGATCGTGAGGACACTGGCGAAGGTGGACCCGGACGCGGACGGCGGCTTCGAGGACGTACGGCGGAGCGACTGGTTCTTCGGCGCGGTGGGGAGCGCGAGCAGGCACGGGATCGTCAATGGGACAAGCCCGACGGAGTTCGCGCCGAGGTCGAATATCCAGAAGGACCAGATTGTCGCCATGTGCGCGAGGACGCTGCGGTCGGAGATGGGGTACAGGGCGCCGCCAGATGTCGCGGGGGCGCTGCGTGCCTATGCGGACTCCGGCTCTATCGCGCAGTGGGGGCACGAGGATATCGCGCTGGCGACGAGGGAGAACCTTGTGGTGCGGCGCGCGGACGGCATGTTCAACGGCAGGGCCACGATGACGCGCGGCGACGCGGCGATCGTGCTGTACAGGATGTTCATGAAGATTTGGTGAGCGTGGCGCCAGTATTTGGGCGCGTGATGAACAGGGGCGGTTCCGGCGTTCATGGAAAGCCGGGACCGCCCCCGTGTACGTGTTTTTGGCTGTTTACAGGGTGGGCAAAACGTGCTAAGATATGATTGATTTTCACAGTAAGGAAGGGGTTGGCACCATGATGCACAAGCCGCTGCCCGTTGGCGTCGATAACTTCGAAAAAATGATGAACAACGGTTATTTCTACATTGACAAGACGCTTTTCATCAAAGAGCTAATCGACAAAAAAGGCGAGGTCAACCTGTTCACAAGGCCCAGGAGGTTCGGCAAGACGCTGAACCTGAGCATGCTGCAGCACTTCTTCGACATAACGAAGAAAGGCAGCAGCCATATATTCGACGGGCTTCAAATCATGTCTGCGGGGGAGAAATACACGTCGGAGATGAACCGGTACCCGGTCATAAACATTTCGCTGAAAGCCGCCGAGCAATCCAAGTTCGAGTCTTCCCTAAACAAGCTGAAAAGGAGCATAAAACGCGAGTTCGTCCGAAACGAACACTTGCTGGAAAGCGAAGATGTGCCGCAGCCTTCCAAGTCCGATTTCAACAAGCTGATGTGCGGGGAAGCTGATGACGACGCATACAGCGATTCATTGAAGCTCTTGTCGGAGTGCCTCGAAGCCCACTACGGCAGGAAAGTAATCATACTGATAGACGAGTATGACGTACCCCTGGAGAAAGCGCACTTCCATGGCTACTACCCCCAGATGCTCGAGTTTGTACGATCGTTCCTCCACAGCGGGCTCAAGACCAACGACTCCCTGCATTTCGCCGTGATGACCGGATGCCTGAGGGTCAGCAAGGAGAGCATCTTCACAGGGCTCAACAACCCAAAAATCTTGACTA
>WRML01000382.1 GCA_009777165.1 Kiritimatiellota bacterium | reverse complement strand
TTGTTACATTTAGCCCTTTCAGCCCTCGCGGCTCGCGGGGACGCTCGCCCTCCATTTGCACGAGGGCTTTCAGCCCTGTTGCCGAATGTGACAACGTCAAGTTAAAACACTATATATACGCCCCGACAAGGGAAACCCGCCGCACTCCAGAGGACCGCATCGGGACACAAAAAAATCCTTGCCATTGGAACGTTCGAGAGTTTCGCCCTATTTCGGCTACACATTTACTTGAAATGCTCTCATATCCGCAAGACCTTTGGTCTTGTTTGATATCAGCATAACCTTTTGTGTGAATATGCCCTAGTTGCTAGCTTTTTGTTTCGATTGTAATCGAAACGATCCACTAGCAACTAGCCACTTCTCCTTTACTCTTCCACGACCCACACCTTGATGGTACAGGACACGTCGGGGTGTAGTTTGATTTCGATGTCAAACGTGCCAAGCTCTTTCAGCGGTTCGGGCAGGACGATCTGGCTCTTGTCCAGGGACACCTTGCCGTCTGCCTCAATCGCCTTGAGGATGTCGGCGGCGTGAACCGCGCCGTAGAGGCGTGCGCCGTCAATCGTCTTCTCGCGGACCGTGACAGACATCTTACCCAGCTTCGCAGCCTTGTCCTTCGCCTCCGCAAGCTGAATGCGCGAGAGTTCCTCTCGTTCTTTGCGGAGCTTGTCGAGGCGGCGCAACGCGCTTTTCGAGACGGGCGCGGCGAGGTCTTTCGGGAGCAGGTAATTCCGGGCGTACCCGTCCTTGACCTTCACCACGTCGCCAGCCTTGCCGAGGAACTCGACATCGGACAACAACAGAATTTCGGTAGCCATTGCTTAGAATCCTTTCCTGTTTAGGCCATCAGGCCCATGTTGCGGGCACGGCGGACCCCGCGCTTAATCTGCCGTTGCTGCATGGCGGTCACGCCCGAGATACGAGCGGGAATGATCTTGCCGTATTCGGTCACGAACCGGCGCAGACTCTCGACGTCGTTTTCGTCAATGAGCGTGTTGGGGTCGAGCACGACACGTTTGCGCATCGGCGAGTTGTCATAATCGCGGTCACGGTACCCCCGTTCCGGTCTCTTCTGTTTCTTCTTCAGTGGCATAAAACGTTTCTCCTTTGTCTTTTCATGTCATCCAATAACACGACTGTTCGCAAATAGTGATTGGCGTGTATTCGTTTCATTCGATGACCTTCTTCATCGTGCTTAGAACGGCAGTCCCTCATCATCCTGGGCCAAGTCGTTGGCGGGGCCTTCGGCAACGCTGTCCGCGTGCGCGGGCGTTGCGGCGGCGGGTTGCGGCGCGGCGCTTGTCCCTGCGGACTTCGAGCCGGCGAAGCGGATCGCGGTTGCGCGGACGCGCATCTTCGAGCGCTTCTCGCCCTCCTTCGTGGTCCACTCGTCCAGCTTCAGGCTACCCTCGACAAGGACAGGCTGCCCCTTGGTCAGGTGTTGGCCGCAGAAGTCCGCCTGCTTATCCCACGCGTCAATGTCCAGGAACAAGGTGTTCTCTTTGAAGTCACCCGTTGCCTGGTCCCTCCACCGTTCGGTGATGGCGAGGCCGACCCTGGCGGTACGCATCCCGGAGGGGAGCGTCTTCAGTTCCGGATCCCTCGTGAGGTTTCCCATCAGAATCACTTTGTTGAAAGATGACATCGTTACCGTCCTTTCCTGTCCGGTCTTATTCCATTTCCTCGGTTACGTCCTCGGCGGTTGCGGCGGCTGCCGCCTCTGCCTCCTGTTGTTCGCGTTCGGCGAGCTTGGCCGCCATTGCGGCGGCGCGGGCGGCCTCGCGGATTTTCTCCTGCTCCACCTGCTTAGCGATAATCGCCTCGCGGCGTTCATCCACCGTCAGGATCTGCACGCGGAAGAAATCCTCCAGCAACTGGTAACGCGCCATGAGCGGCGCGACCTGTGCGGGATCCATCTCGAAGCGTATCTTCACATACGCGCCGCTGTCATGCTTCTGCATGGTGCGGGCAAAGTTCTTCTTACCGAGCGGTTCCACGCTCAGCACCGTACCGGAGAGGCGGGTGATTTCGGCACTCGCCTTCTCGATCTGTGTGTCCAAAGCCTCATCTTTCGCTACCGTCACGAAGATGAACAAGCCATCGTATTTCTTCATGGTGAAGTTTTCCATTCTCTCGTTACCGGTTCTCCCCGTCTGCGGGTGCGGGTTCCGCGCCCCATCCGTTGAACCGGTTCATCGTCTCATTCAAACCTTTGTCAATCATGCACATCACCGCGTCCGCAGCGGCCTCGGCCGCCTTGCCCAAGATACCCTTACGGGTCTCGTCGAGCTTGGCGAGCACCTGGCTTGCCAAGTCCCTGCGGCGGTCATTCTCGCGACCAACCCCGACCCTGATGCGGCAGAACGCCTCCGTACCGAGCGCCTCAATGACCGAGGCCAGCCCGCGATGCCCCCCGCTCCCGCCGGTCCCCCGGATGCGCAAGCGTCCCAGGGGGAGGTCCGCGTCATCCGAGGCCACGGTCAGGTCATCGGGTTTCCCGCCGAGGTACCTCAGCAGGGGCACCACGCTGGTGCCACTCAGGTTCATGT
>WRML01000381.1 GCA_009777165.1 Kiritimatiellota bacterium | reverse complement strand
CGCCAGCACCCCCTCCGAGAGCCCGCTCACGACACGGTTGCGCATCGGGAACGTCTGGCGGTCCGGTTGCCGCCCGAAGGGGTACTCCGAAATCACCGCCCCCCCTCCCGACACAATTTTCCGCGCCAGCCCCGCGTTGCTCTTCGGGAACAGACAGTCCAGCGCCCCCCCGAGAACAGCCACTGTCCGCCCGTTCGCCTTGAGGGCCCCCGTGTGCGCCTCCGTGTCAATCCCCTCCGCCAGACCGCTCACGATGGTGTAGCCCGCCGCCGCAAGCTGATACCCGAAACGCTGCGCCGTCTCGCGGCCGTATATCGTCGGGTGTCGCGTGCCAACGATGGCCACGGAGGGGGTGTCCAACGCCGACACCTCCCCCGCCACATACAGCACGAGGGGGGGGTCGGCAATCGCCTTCAACAGGGGGGGGTAGCCGTCATCGGCCCACGTCACCAACGTGATCCCCTTCCCGGCGGCACGCGCCAGTTCCTCCTGCACGGCCCCCGGGTTCAATTCCCGCGTCAACAGCGCCGCCCGCTCTTTCCCTACCCCGGGGATACGCTGGAGCTCATGTGCCGAACATCCGAACACGGCGGCGACCGACTTCAGCGCCTCGGCAATCCGCTTTACGGTGATCGCCCCGATGTCCTGTATCTGATTCAACGCTATCAATGCTTCACGTTCCGTCACACCAACTCCTGTTAAAAAGAATAAGGATATATCATGTTTTCCGCTGTTTGGCAAGACGCGAAATGGAAACGACAACCAAAAAACAATCCTTTTTTTGCGTTACCCTTTTGTGCCGGCACAAACAATCACGCCAATGCCGTTTTCATGACGGCACCCTTTCCAAACGCCCCATTCGGGAAACGCGCTCATGGCGCACAGGCGCCTTCGCTACTTTCCCGCAGTCTGTTGTGCTTCGCCCGTCAGGATTGTCGCGCCCCATTCGCGGCGGAGGTCGGCGAGCTCTTGCTCCTGCCAGTCGTTGAAATGCCCGAGGTACTGGCCGTAGATGTCCATCCACAGTACCACGCGGCGGAAATCGTCCGTTCCCACTTTTTTCTGCTCGCGCAACTGGCTCAGGTGCTTGTACAGCTTGGAGTTGGCCGCCACGCCCGTGCCGGGGATGGATTGCGTGCTATCGTTGTAGTGCTTCTTCACCAGCCCGGCGACGGAGGGGTTGCCGGCGTTGACCAGTTTCTTCCACGCCTCCTTGGGATCGCCGGGGAACGCGAACGGCTCCTTGTCCGCGCCCGTGTGGCACGACGCACAGGACGACTTCAGCACGGGCCCGACGAGGCGGTCGAAGCGGAACGGCCAGCTCCCCTCCACCTCGGGCGTGATCTTCGAGGGGGCCCCCCTCAACGTCGCGATCTGCTGGTCGGCGGCGTAGGCGGCCTCTTTCTTCTGCTCGTGGCAGCCGGAGCAGGTCCACGTCTGGCCGGGCTGGAGCGAGACCCCGGTGCGCATCGTCTGCACCACCACGCCGTCGTCGTCCAGCGCCTGGAAGAAGAGCGTGACGTTCGAGGGCGCGAGGAAATTTGCCGACCCGTCCTCCGCGACCGGCACGGTGCCAAGGACGCATTTGCCGGGGTCGTCGGCGGTCACGCCGATCTCGGGCCGGTTCATGTGCGGCTGGACTTTCGGGGGAATCGCGACGATGCGCAGCGACGTGACGCGGGCCCCCTCGGGGAACGGGTGGCGGCTCTTGTAGACGTTCGAGAGCAGGAAGCGTCCGTGCAGCGGCTCGTCGGGTTTGAGCGTACTGGCGATGACGGGCGGCGGCTTCTGCGCGGCGACGGGGATGGGGTGCTGCACCTGAAAATTCGGGTCCGCGCAGAGCAGGTCGAGGTTGCCGAACGCGTCGTAGAGGTAGGCCCCCATGCGCGCGCCGTCGTTGTTCTGCGAGAAGTGCGTCGCGAGCCCGCGCCAGCTCCACGCCGTCAGGTAGAACGTCTCGGAGAGCGGCCACGGCGACGCGTAGTAGTGGTGCAGCCAGACGCTCCCGTTGCCCGACGTCTCGGACTCCGCGAACGGCACCTCCGGGGTGAGCCGCACGATGGGGGCGTCGCCGTCCTCCCCGCGCGTCACGTCCACCAGCACGAGCGAGCCGCCGACGTTCGCGTGGTGGGCCCCTGCGGTGAACACGATCTTGGACGAGCCGGGGATGGGGCGCGGCTCGAACATGCTCTGCGGGTTGCGCGTGTAGTTGCCGTAGAAGTGCGAGGGCTGTGTGCCGTCGGGGTTGACGCGCCAGAGGCCCATGTAGGGCATGTTGTGGCGGTCCACGTAGTCCCAGCGCGCGTAGATGACCGAGCCGTCGTTGGCGACGGTGGGGGTCCACTCGAACATCTCGAACGGCGAGATGGTGCGCATATCGGAGCCGTCCGCGTTCATCGTGTGCAGGGTGTAGACGGCGACGGGGCGCCAGTCGTCGCCGCCGCAGCGCACGTAACTCTCCGGCAGCGCCTTGTCCTGGAGCGTGGCCAGCACGTTGTCGTTGCTGTAGCGCGTGTGCCAGCCGCGGCGCGTGGAGAGGAACACGATGCGGCCGTCGGGCAGGTAACGCGCGT
>WRML01000380.1 GCA_009777165.1 Kiritimatiellota bacterium | reverse complement strand
CCTGCTCGCTGAGGGGGCCATCGAGATTTTGAGGGGGGGGGGCGAATTCACCAAGGCCGCCCTCACGTCGGCATACGAGAACCGCCGCCGCGCCGACAAGCTGAACAAGGACTTGCAGGCCGCCAAAAAAGCCCGCGACGGATTCCAGAACGGCTTCCTGACCGGAATGCTCGGCACCGGCATCACGGGCATGACGGGGGGGGCCCTGAACGTCTCCGCCAAGACCGTCCCCCCCTCCCGGAAAATCAAGCCCCTCGCGGCGGTCGGGGGGGGCCGCATCTCCGCCGAGAAACTCGCGCAAATCGCCAGCGACTGCGCCAAAGCCAAGCAACCCCTCCACGACGCAATCATGAATGTGATGGGCTGGCCCGAGATACCGCTCGACGGCACCCTCCTGATGTCGCATCAGGATGTGCTGTTCAAAGGCGGCAAGGTACAGGCCATGGGCGGATTCGCCGACCACGTCACGTTCGCCGACCCCGCGCGGTGCGCGGACTGCAAAGAACGCACCTGCATCGAGATGTGCTCCGCGCAGGCCGTCATGCCCGGCGACGAGGGGGCCCCCCCCGACTTCGACCGCGAGAAATGCGTCCACTGCGGCGCGTGTGTGTGGAGTTGTTCCAAGGCCCATCCCGCCGACCCCGAGCGCGGCAACATCGAATTCGTCGCCGGCTCCGGCGGCCTGCACTCGAACGAGAACTAATGATGAACCACGACCTTCATTTCGCGAAACCTGATTACGACCGCCTGAGGCGGCGCGGTATGCCGGAGGTGATTTACGGGGAGGGGAAGACTGCCGTGCACATCACCGCGATCATGCGCGCGTTGAACGAGGCGGGACAAAACGCGTTCGCCACACGCGTGACGGCTGAACAGGCCGAAGCCGTGCGCGTCGCATTGCCAGAGGCGGTCTATCATGAAACCGCGCGTATCCTGACGTGCGACATCACCCCTCTGCCCGAGCAGAAAGGGAAGATCGCAGTCCTTTGCGCCGGGACGTCCGACCTGCCTGTCGCGGAGGAGGCGGCGATCACTGCCGAGCGCATGGGCGCGAATGTCGAGCGTGTCTATGATGTCGGCGTGGCGGGCCTGCACCGCTTGCTGTCCCGCGTGGAACAGTTTGGCGACGCGCGCGTGATTGTCGTTGTCGCGGGCATGGAGGGTGCGTTGCCGTCCGTGGTCGGCGGGTTGACCGACAAGCCTGTCATCGCCTGTCCGACCAGTGTGGGCTACGGCGCGAGCTTCGGCGGCATCGCCGCGTTACTGGGGATGCTGAACTCCTGCGCATCGGGCGTGACCGTCGTCAACATTGACAACGGGTTCGGCGCTGGCGTCGCCGCCGCGTTGATTAACCGGCAGGCGGGATAACGCCATGCACTTTTCCACACTCGCACATGGCAGGAAAATTCACAGATTCGGCGCTTGATGAAATCCGCGCGCGGGTGGACATCGTTGAGCTGGTCGGCTCGCGGGTCACGCTCAAACGCTCGGGCGCGACCTACAAGGGCTGCTGCCCGTTCCACCGCGAGAAGACCCCCTCCTTCCACGTGAACCCCATGCGCCAGCGTTACCACTGTTTCGGCTGCGGCGAGGACGGCGACATCTTCACCTTCCTCCAGAAGCAGGACGGCCTGCAGTTCATGGACGCGGTGCGCCAGCTCGCGGACCGCGCGGGGGTCGCGCTCAAACAGGACGTGGACTACAACTCGCAGGCCCGCGGCCGTCTCCACGCGCTCCACGCGGAGCTCGCGGCGTTCTACCAGCGGTGCCTCCGCGAGACGCGCGAGGCGGCGGCGGCGCGGGAGTACCTCGCCGGCCGCGGCCTCCCCGACGACGTCATCGCCAGCTTCGGCATCGGCTACGCCCCGGCCCGCCCGCGCGACGCGCTGCAGCGGTGGGGGGGCAAGTACGGCTACGAGCCGGAGCTGCTCGTCGCCGCCGGGGTGCTTGTCCCCCCCAGGAGCCCCGACCGCCCGGACGATTTCTTCCACCGCTTCGGCGGCCGGCTGATGTTCCCGGTCTGCGACCGTCAGGGGCGCGTCGTCGCGTTCAGCGGCCGCATCCTCGACCCCAAGGCGCACCCCGCCAAATACGTCAACAGCCCCGAGACCGACATCTTCGTCAAGAGCCGCGTGCTGTACGCGCTCGACAAGGCCGCCGCGAAAATCGTGAAGCACCCCCGCCGCGAGGCCATCGTCTGCGAGGGGCAGATTGACGTCATCCGCTGCCACGCCTGCGGCTTCGAGACCGCCGTCGCCTCGCAAGGCACCGCCTTCACCGAGAGCCACGTCGCCCTGCTGAAGAGACACGCCGACAGCGTCGTGCTGGCGTTCGACGGCGACGCGGCCGGCAACAAGGCCGCGCTGGCCACGGGGGCCCTCTTCCTCGCCGCCGAGATCCCCGTGCGCGTCGCGCGGATGCCCCCGGGGGAGGACCCCGACTCCTTCCTGCGCGGCAGGGGGGCCCCCCTGTTCCGCGAGTTGCTCGACAACGCCGTCTCCATCATCCAGTTTCAGGTGGACACCTTGCGCGGGGCGGAGGGGGCCCCCGACAGCATCGACGCGCTCAACCGC
>WRML01000379.1 GCA_009777165.1 Kiritimatiellota bacterium | reverse complement strand
CGCACTCCAAAGGTCACGCGATAATTTCCTTTGCGGCACGAACATCGTCAAGACCGCAAAGCAGCCGTGATACGTTTTCTGGAAACTGGCAACTGGAAACTCGAAACTAGACACCAACGGAGTCTTGATGTGTGTGCCCGGGCACTGGCGCATGGAGCAAGCTCCACGCGTGAAAGCGGCGGCGAGCCGCCGCACGCCAGAGAACCGCATCGGGACGCGAAAAAACCCTTGTCATCAGAACGTTCGAGAGTTTCGCCCTATTTCGGCTACACATTTACTTAAAATGCTCTAGCCACGAATCATGTCACTCGTCACCAGCTTATTTCCACTTGTGCTCGTCAATCACCTTTTGGAGCTCGGCGCGCATCTTGTTGTCGTCGGGCAGGACTTTGTTGCGGATGAGGACGTTGAGGTCGTTGCGGATCCCCATGATCTCGCCCTTCAAGTCCGCGATCTTGGTCTTGTCGTAACCCGCGACCTTGGCCATTTGCATTGTCCCGAGCTCCTCGAGGAGCTGCATGTACTTCGCGTCCTTGTCGTAGGAGATGACTTCCAGCATCCGGCGCAGGATATCAACCTTATTGTCGGACTTGAGGTCAATGTCCGCGAAGAGCTTCGCGGCGGTCTCCTTGCGTAGGGCCATCACGTCCGCCTCCTTCACGCCGGGGCCGCCGTGCGTGGTATTGACGTAGCGCGAGGGAATCTCGCGGATCCAGACGTTGCGGAAGCGCACGGGATTGCCGTGGTCCTGGAACTTCAGCGGGCCCTTGTCGGCGTATTTGGTGATCGGCCTGCGCGTGCAGTGCGTGGAGAGACCCTCGAGCTCCCAGTGGTCCTGGACCAGCACGCCGTTGTGCAGGACGGTGACGGACCCGGGGAACTTCATCACGTCACCCTCCCAGACGGGCTGGTGGAAGATGATGTCGTAGGTCTGCCACTCGCCCGGCTTGCGGCAGGCGTTCACGAGCGGGGGGTTCTCGGCATAGACGGAGGCGGCTTGGCCGTCTGGGTACGTCGGGTTATCGTAGTTGTCCAGCACCTGGACCTCGTGCTGCCCCATCAGGAACACGCCGCTGTTGCCGCGCCCCTGGCCGCCGCCCTCGACCTTCGTGGGCGTCGCCCATTCGACGTGCAGCTGGCAGTCGCCGAACGACTGCTTGGTACGGATGTACCCCGAGCCGCGGACACACTCCATCGCACCGTCCTTCAGTACCCATTTTGTCGGCTCGCCCTTGTCGGCGCACCACTGGTCCAACGAGGTCCCGTCGAACAGGACGATCGCGTCTGACGGCGGCTTGTCCGGCTCCGCTTGGATGATGGGGGGTTGCGGGCGGTTGTTATCGTGCACGGCCCATGCGTGTCTCGCGTCGGGCGTGTCGCCGTAAAGCCCGGCCAGCGCGGTGGCGGCCGAGGTTCCTGCCACCATGGCGGCGGCAATCATCTTGATCTGTTTCATCGTGTGTGTCCTCCTTTAGAAATTATCGGGCAGCAGCTCGAAATGCGCCTTCGGGTGCGCGCACGCCGGGCACTCCTTCAGAGCCTCTGCGCCCGTGTAGGTGAAACCGCAGTTACGGCAGCGCCAGACGGTCTCGGGGCAGTCCTGCTTGAATACGCTTCCCGCCTCGATGTTCGCCGCGAACTTGCGGTAGCGCTCGCCGTGGAACTTCTCCGCCTTCGCGATTGCCAGCATCACCACCGCGATTTCCGCGAACCCCTCTTGCTCCGCGACCTTCGCGAAATCCGGGTACATGTTCTGCCACTCATACTCCTCGCCTGTGGCAGCGTTCTTCAGGTTGTCGAGAGTCGTTCCGATGACACCCGCCGGAAGCCCGGCCGTGACCTCGACCTCCCCCCCCTCCAAGAACTTGAACAAGCGTTTGGCGTGTTCCTTCTCCTGGTCTGCGGTCTCGAGGAAAGCCGCGGCGATCTGCTCGTAGCCATCCTTCTTTGCCTGACCTGCCCAAAACGTATAGCGGTTCCGCGCCGCCGATTCACCCGTGAACGCGGTCATCACGTTCTTCTCAGTCTGAGTCCCCTTCAACGAAGCCATAACGAATCCTCCTGATTGCAATGGGGGATACTTTACCACACGGCGGTGCGGGAAGAAAGACCAAAAACGTGTTTTTTTTGCAGGGGGGGGGCAAGTTACGAATCACTCATCCCCCAGTGTCTGTGTGGGACGTTGTGTGGGACGTTCGCCCCCACACGGAAATCAATTTTCATTTTTTGCGTTTAAATGGTATAATGGCGGGATGAATGAAAAGCCACGCATTGCCGAGTATTTCTCGGAAGTCGAAACGGTGAAGGAACACAACGGGTATTTTTGCGACATGGGCGAGGTGCTCGCCCTCGTGATCCTGGGCTCCTTGTGCGGTCTTCGCAACGTCAACCAAATCCACCAGTGGGCGTCAAGCGCCCGCGTGGGAGCCTTCCTCGCGGAGCACTTCGGCATTCGCAAAATCCCGTGTTATTATTGGCTGCTGTGCCTGCTCAAGCTCATTGACCCAAAGTCGCTGAGCCGGTGCTTCACGCGGTGGGCGCAATCGCTTTCGCCCGGGGGCGTGGACGGCATGACGCTCGCG
>WRML01000378.1 GCA_009777165.1 Kiritimatiellota bacterium | reverse complement strand
GGGGGGGGGGGGGGGGGGGGGGGTCGTGGTTGGCGGGGGACGTGTTCGGGGACTGGTCGTTTGACGCGCCGTTGAGGACGGGGGACCGGGTCGTCTTCGAGGACATGGCGCATTACACGATGGTGAAGACCAACACGTTCAACGGCATCCGCCTCCCGAGCATCATGGTGCGCGAGGCGGGGGGGGGGCTGAGACTCGTGAGGGCGTTCGGGTATGAGGATTTTGTGGGGAGGCTGTCGTAGGGGAAGTTGTTAGTTTCTAGTTTCCAGTTTCTAGTTTCCAGTTCAATGTCTCGAAATAATGTCTGGAAACTGGAAACTAGAAACTGGAAACTAAAAAAAGGAGAAGCTCAATGAAAGCTATACTATTCGGTCTCGCGCTAGTAACGGGCCTCGCGTTGTCGGGGGGGGCCCAGGACGCGGAGGGGGACCCCCTGCGCAAGGCGTTCGCGTATGAGCGGATGATGAACGCGGGGACCCTCTCGGATGCGCAGTTCGAGGAGGCGATGGGGTGGTTTGAGAAAGAGGACTTTTTTTTCCGCGCGTTCGCACACGCGATCGCGGCGCAGAAGATCGGTCAGGCGAACAACGGCGCGACGGTGGTCATCGGCCCGGACTCGGATTTGCCGTGGGTCAAGGCGTATGCGAATGTGGGTATTCGGGAAATGGTGGTGTATGATTGGATTCGTCATGCGGCAATGGAAGGGAAGCTGTTCAGTGTGGAGGCGTTGCGTAAGGAAGCGGAAATATATGACGAACGTATGAAGCGCATGGGAATCCTTACTCCTTCTTCGTTCGTGTTCCCAATGCAAGTGGGGGGAGTAGATGAGAATAAGTGTCGGGATTTGTGGTTACTTGCACGGATGCAAATACGTGATTTGATATTGAAGCAGTCAGATATTGGCGATAAATTTTTGCTCTACATGCGTTACGGTTTCCATTACAAGCCGAACGTGTGCGGTACGCACACGTCGTGGTCGTACAAGCCAGGGGGGGACATCTTGGAGGTATCGGTAAAGGACTGGTACGTTAAACCACCACAATTTGCTGAGGGCAATCTGAACATTGTCGAAGGATTAATAGTATATGCAGTTTCTCTGATACCGAAGGATGTAAGTGTGACTCCGTTGCTGAACGGGCGGCTGGGGCCGGGGCATCTGCACGGGATGAACCTGTCGTATGACGCGACGCGCGTGGTGTTCGCGTTTGCGCGGCAACCGGTGTGGCCCCCCCCCGCGAAGTACGAGGTGGTCTGGCCCAAGCCGCAGGACAGCAACGCGTGTTTCGCGCATGAGCTGCGCGAGACGATGGAGCCGCCGCACCTGTACGAGCTGGATTTGGCGAGCGGCGCGATCACGCAGTTGACGGACCACCCGTACTGGAGCGACACCGAGCCGGTCTACCTGCCCTCGGGCGCGATCGTCTTCTCGTCCGACCGGGGGGCCCACTCGCCGTCGTGCGACTCGGTGAACAACGACCTCTCGGACCTGAACCTCTATGAGCTTACGCCCGACCGCAAGCACGTGCGCCGCCTCCTGAACCACAAGGACATCGACATGCACCCGCGCGTGTTGAGCAACGGCCAGATCGCGTACCTGCGCTGGGAGTACCAGGAGCGCAACTTCATGGAGGTGCATTCCGTGTGGGTCGCGAAACCGGACGGGTCGCGGGCGGACGCGCTGTTCAAGCAGCACCTCGCGCAGCCCTACGGCGTGCGGCTCGCGGGGAGCCTCGGCGAGGGGGGGCGTCTCCTCGCGGTCGCGACGGGCCACCACTGCCTCCCGCAGGGGCCCCTCGTGATCCTCAACCCCGCGCTCGGGGTCAACAGCCCCGACGGCATCCGCGTCGTGACGCAGGGGATGCGCATCAACGAGGGGGGGGTGCCGGGGCTGCCCGTCGAGGAGGGGGGGCGCGTCGAGGCCGGCGGGTTCTACACCGACCCCACGGCCTTCTCGGAGAAGAGCTTCCTCGCCTCCTACGCGTTCGACGCCCCCCGCGCCGTGCGCTACACCCACGAGGCCGCCGACGTCGACTCCAACGGCTACGGCGTGTACCTCGTGGACGTCTACGGCAACAAGGAGCTGCTCTACCGCGACCCGTGGATGGGGGCCTACGGCGCACAGGTGCTGCGCCCGCGCAAGGCCCCCCCCGTCGTCGCCGACACCACCGACCGCACCCTCAACTACGCCACCTGCGCCATCCCCAACGTCTATCAGGGTATGGAGGGGGTCGAGCCGGGGGCCATCCGCCACATCCGCATCGCCGAGGCCCTCCCGTGGCCCATCGTCCCCGGCGAGGGGGTCAAGCGCTGGGTCGAGGGCTGGACGAACGGCGACAAGAACGCCACGCGCTGGTGCCCCGTCCGCGTCATCGGCACCGTGCCGGTGGACGCCGACGGTTCCGCGCACTTCAAGGTCCCGATCGCCGACAACGCGTCCGTCTACTTCCAGGCGCTCGACGAGAACTTCATGGAGATACGGCGGATGCGCTCGAGCGTGTCCTTCGCACCCGGCGAGAACCGCAGTTGCAACGGCTGCCACGAGACCCGCACCGCCACGGACGCCGACGGACGCGGCACCGCCCTCACGCGCCCCCCCAGCGAGCC
>WRML01000377.1 GCA_009777165.1 Kiritimatiellota bacterium | reverse complement strand
TCGTGTATGTGCATAACGCAACGACGGGGGCCCCCCTCGGCACCATCGAGACGGGGGGGCAGGGGGACCCCATGGCGGGCGTGATGCTCGCGCTTCCGCCGTGGCTGATGTTCACCGGCACCTACAAGGGGAACTTCCTCATGCTCGACCCCGCGACGCTGACGTGCCTCGACTCCGTGAAAGTCGCGGACGGCGAGGCGTTCGCCACGCCCGTCGCGATCGGCGAGACCGCCGTCGCCATGGGGGGCCCCGACGGACGCATCACCCTGTGGGAGACGAAAGCGTGGAAGTTTGAAAGCCTCGGCGAAATCCACGCCGATAAGGACGGCATTGACGAGATGGTTTTCTTCGAGGGCAAACTCTGGTTTCTGGCGCGGCGGACGTTCGGCTGCGTTGACCTCGAGACCCGGAAGGTGCGGACGTTCAACATCGGCGACGACATGAGCTGCCTCACCGTCAACCCCAACGACGGTACGCTGGCACTTCTCGCGGACGGCGATGTCGTCTGCATTGACATGAGGAAACAATGATGGATTTTTTACCACAAAGGACACAAAGGTTTTCACAAAGGGCACGAAGCATTGCCTTTGTGTCCTTTGTGAAAACCTTTGTGTCCTTTGTGGTAAAAGAAAATGAAAGGGACATGAAATGACTGGCGGCGCAGATGTGATGCTCACGAACGTGACGAAGACCTACCACCCCCCCGGGGGCGTCCCGACGGAAGTCCTGCTCGGCGTGGACCTCCATGTCGCCGCCGGGGAGACGATCGCGATCACGGGCCCCTCCGGTTCCGGCAAGACCACCCTCCTGCAGCTCATCGGCGCACTCGACACCGCCGACGGTGGCGAGGTACGCGTCAACGGCCGCGAGCTTGGCACGCTCGGCGACGCCGCCCGCGCCGACTTCCGCAACCGCGAGGTCGGGTTCGTGTTTCAGGCGCACCACCTGCTCCCCCAGCTCACCGCGATCGAGAACGTGCTGGTCCCCGCGTGGGCGTCGCGCCGCGTCACGGAAGCGCAGCACGACCGGGCCCTCGGGCTGCTCGAGCGCGTCGGGCTTCAGGACCGCACGGGACACTTCCCCGGGCAACTGTCCGGCGGCGAGCAACAGCGCGTCGCCATCGCCCGCGCGCTCATGATGTCGCCCTGCCTCCTGCTCGCCGACGAGCCAACCGGCGCACTCGACCACGCGACCGCCCAGCGCCTGATGGACCTGCTCCTCGCGCTCAACCGCGACGAAGGCGCCACGCTCATCCTCGTCACCCACTCCACCGCCTGCGCCGAACGCATGAGCCGCCGCGTGGGTATCTGTAACGGTTTGTTAGTTTAACACGCATTCGACTGCCATCGAGTGCAATCGAATGCAATCGAAAAAAAAAGAAAGGACCCCATGATCGAAAAAGACATCATCCAAATCCTCGAAGAAACCGGCGCATTGCTGAGCGGGCATTTTGAGCTACGCTCCGGACTGCACAGCGACCGCTTCTTCCAATGTGCCAACGTGCTGCGCTACCCGCGCATCGCGGGACGGCTCTGCGACGAGCTTGTCACGCGCATGAACGCCGAAAAGAATTGTCATCAAATGACACGAATGGACGCTAATACCATTCGCGATCATTCGTGCAATTCGATGACAGGAAAAATTGACGGCGTGATCTCGCCCGCGCTCGGCGGCATCCTCGTCGGGCACGAGGTCGCCCGCGCCATGGACGTGAAATGCATCTTCGCCGAGAAGCAGGACGGGACGCTCGTCATGCGCCGCTTCACGATGAAGCCCGGCGAACGCTACGTTGTCGCGGAGGACGTGATTACTCGTGGCGGACGTGTGCAGGAGACGATTGACCTCGTCAAGGCCGCGGGTGCGGAAGTCGCCGCCGTGCTGGTGCTGGTTGACCGCAGTGCCGGGCAAGCGTCATTCGACTACCCGACGTTCTCCCTGCTCCAGATGGCCCCCCAGGTCTGGGAACCCGCCGCCTGCCCCCTCTGCGCACAGCAGGTGCCATTCGTCCACCCCGGCTCGTGAATATTGATGAAACGCGGATTAATCGTTGCGCTGCTTTTGCTGGCGGGCTGTAAGCGCATGGCGCCGCCCCCGGCGGAGGGGGGGGTACGCCTCGTCTCGACTGCGCCGAACCTGACGGAGATCGTCTTCGCGATCGGCGCGGGCGACCTCCTCGCCGGAAAGACCGACGTGTGTGACTACCCCCCAGAGGCCGCACCAATCCCGATCGTGGGGGGATTCGGGACCCCGCGCCTCGAACCGCTTCTCGCGGCCCACCCCACGCACATCCTCGAAAGCGCACTCGCAGACCCCTCCGTCCGAGACCGCCTCGACGCACTGGGCATCCCGCTCGTGCACGTCCCCTGCTCACGCCTTGATGATATCCCCGCCGCCATCCTCCAGATCGGCGGGCTCACGGGCCGCGAGGCCCAGGCGCAGACGCTCGCGGAAAAGATACGCGAGGGACTTCACAGCTACGGACGACATGACGACGATACCCCCCTCCCGCGCGTCTTCCTTTTGTTCGCCCCGGAGTCCCCCATCACGGCTGGCACGGACACGTTCGTCTCCGAACTGCTTGCGCTCGCAGGGGGGGCCAATGTCT
>WRML01000376.1 GCA_009777165.1 Kiritimatiellota bacterium | reverse complement strand
AGGCGGCCTTGGCGGTGTCGTCCAGTTTGGCGGCGGCATTCTTGAGCACCTCGTCGAAGACCTCCATGCTTTTGCCGCTATGCTTCTGGTGCTGCGAGAGGTCGAAGTCCGAACGCGCGGCGATGCCTTCGAGCTCCTGCACGCCGAACGGGAAGCTGTAGAGGATGTCCACACAGGCGCGGGCGTAGTGCGCGAGTTCGTCGGGCTTCTGCCAGTATTCCTCGAACGATGACGCGGGCAGTCCGCACGCCTGTATCCACGCTTTGCGCTGCTCGACCCAATACTTATGCCAGACCTCCCAGCCCCAGGTGTCCTGCGGGGTGGAGAGGTCGGGGTTGTCGGCCATGGTGGTGACGCGCCCGAACATCAGCTCGACGGCCTCGTCGGGGCGGATGAAGTATTCGAGCTCCATCTGCTCGAACTCGCGCGAGCGGAAGGTGTAGTTGCGGGGCGTGACCTCGTTGCGGAACGACTTGCCCATCTGCGCGATGCCGAACGGCACCTGCTGGCGGCTGGTGGCGAGGACGTTCTGGAATTGCGCGAAGATGGCCTGTGCGGTCTCGGGGCGCAGGTAGGCGACGTTGGCGGGATCCTCGACGGGGCCGACGATGGTCTTGAACATCAGGTTGAACGGGCGCGGCTCGGTGAGCTCGCCGCCGCAGTAGGGGCAGGGCTCGCCGCCGGGGAGTTGTGCGAAGAGCGTGTAGAGCGGCTGCACGGCGGCGTAGTTCGCGGGCGCGGCTTTGAGGGATTCGACGGCGGCGGTCAGCGCGTCGGCGTTCTGCACGGCGGCGAGGTTGGGGGCGAGTCCCTGGGCCTTGCCCTTGCACCAGGCGGCGAGCTTGCCGACGTCGGCGTTCTCGTCGAGCAGCGACTGGAGGCTCTGCCCGATGGGGCCCTCGGCGAGGATGTCCCAGACCTGATCGGCGCGCATGAGCTTCTTGCAGGCGCGGCAGGTGCACATCGGGTCGGAGAAGGTGTCGAGGTGGCCGGAGGCTTTCCAGATGGCGGGGTGCATGATGATGGTCGCGTCGAGGCCGGCGACATCCTCGCGGGTGCGGACGGTGAAACGCCACCAGTCCTCCTTGATGTTGCGCTTCATCTCGCAACCCATAGGGCCGTAGTCCCAGAAGCCGTTGATGCCGCCGTACACTTCCGAGCTGTGGAAGATGAACCCGCGGCGTTTGCAGAGGGATGAGAGAACGTCCAGACTATTCATCATTGGCATAATCAAGTTTCCTTTTTTTTTTAATCACAAAAGCATTGCTTCGGATTTTTCGCGCAGAGACGAAAAACAAAAAACGTTTCATTTAGTCCTCTTTCGGGACCCCCGACTTGCGTTCAAAGCGGAAGCGGAAAACCTTGATGACGGCGGCAAGGAAACAGGCAAAACCCGATACTGCCGCACCGATGAAAATGCCCCAGATCATCCCGACCGTAAACGCATATCGCACGGGGTGCGCTGTCTGCCTAAACAACGAGCTAACGAACTCCGGCGAAATCCATGCGACAAGCGCCCCAAAGAGTCCACCAACTACCGCCGCAATGAGCGACCCAATCAGCACGATGACGAAAAAGCCGATTGCCGTTTTGATTGCATTTTCGTGATTCATTTTTCTATTCCCTTTCTAAACCAAGCCTTCCGTTCTCCAATCTGAAAAAAATCTGCGTCATCTGCGTACACAATCAATCCTCTTCTCCGCCCTCGTCCTCGGGGATGTCCAGCTTGCTGAGCACATCGAGGACGTGGTCGCCTTTCTCGATGGAGCCGTCGAGCATGAAGCGCAGGCGGGGGGTGTACTTCAGCGTGAGTTCGCGGTTGATGATGGATTGCAACGCATCCGCTTTTTTGGCGAGCTTGCGGAGGATGACGCCGCGCTCGTCCTCGTGCCCGAAGATGGACACGGACACGGTGGCGTTGCGCAGGTTGCGGGCGGTGACGACCTGCGTCACCGTGACGGATGCCAAGTCAATGGGATCCCCCGCGAAAACCTTGTACAGCGCCTCGCCAATCGCGCGGCGCATCAGCGCATTTACGCGCTCTAAACGGTCAATAGCCATAAAACATCGTGAACGGTGTGAAAAAACGGGCAATAGTTTATACGTTGCCCCCTCGGTTGTCTAGTCTATATTTATACGTTTGCAGGATGGGGTACAGGGGGGGGACTGCCGCGTGACCTCTGAAGTGTGGCGGCCGCGCGCAAGGGGAAAAATGGAAAAAATAGTTTTGCGAATTGACTGTGATTGGACTCATAAAAAAAACATCGGGTTTGGGCAATTTGCCTGTTGACACGGGTGGTTCATATACGCTATTATACGCGGTACTTTTTAAGGGCTAAAAAGGGGGGGGAGGGGTCCCCGCTCTTTTTTGTTGTTGGTTGGGACTTTGACAATGCGGAAGGCGGTGCAGGATGAACAATGAATTATCTTCGATAATCAGTTATTTGGAGAAGGATCGCGGTATCAACCGGGGGGTCGTTATCCAAGCGATTGAGTCGGCCATCCAGCAGGTGGCGCGCAAAAGTTTGGAGGTGACCAACAACCTCCGTGTGGAGATTGACAACAAGACGCTGGTGTTGAAGGCGTTCGACACGATGCTGGTCGCGGAC
>WRML01000375.1 GCA_009777165.1 Kiritimatiellota bacterium | reverse complement strand
GTGCCTAAAAGAGGCATCCCGAGGGGATGCCATGATTTTTTTTGCGTTCTCTTCTACCGAAAGAAACATCCCTAACGGGATGTTGTTACGGTATGCTTTAAAAGTGAATTCGCTATACTATAGTGAATTCACTTTAAAAATGCTCCATTCTGACATCCCGTTAGGAATGTGTCTTTCGGTAGAAAAGCGCCCCCCCCCATGTCCGTAGGAAAAGGGGCCCCCATCGGCGCAGGTACGACCGATGGGGCACGGGATGCGCCTAAAAGAGCCATCCCGAGGGGATGCCATGATTTTTTTTGCGTTCTCTTCTACCGAAAGAAACATCCCTAACGGGATGTTGTTACGGTATGCTTTTAAAGTGAATTCGCTATACTATCCGCAAGACCTTTGGTCTTGTTTGATATCAGCATAACCTTTTGTGTCAACACGCCCTAATCTACCATGAACATCCCATGGACACATGTCGTCGATACGGCTGACTTCTGAGTCCGAATTGGTGTACGTTGTGGACACATGGTCGGCGATAAACACGTTGCCGGTGGTGACATCGACGGTGACGCCACCTTACAGCCCCAGTTCCCCCGCGCGGAAGGCAGAGGGGGGGGGGAGGCCGAGGCGGGAGTAGCAGGCGGTCGTCGCGAGGCGTCCCTTGGGGGTACGCTCGAGGTATCCCTCCTGGATCAGGTACGGCTCGTAAACCTCCTCGATGGTGTCGGGCTCCTCGCCGACCGAGACCGCAATCGTGTTGAGCCCGACAGGGCCCCCGCCGAATTTATGCACGAGCGTCTCCAGGATGCGGATGTCCATCTCGTCCAGCCCACGGGGGTCAATCTCCAGGAGCGACAGTGCCTCGGCGGCGATGACCTGCGTGATGTGGTTGTCGGCGCGGACCTGCGCAAAGTCGCGCACGCGCCGCAGGAGGTTATTGGCGATGCGGGGGGTCCCCCGCGCGCGAGAGGCGATCTCGTGTGCGCCGCCGGGGTCAATGCTAACACCCAGCTTGCTTGCGGAGCGCTCGACGATCGTCTGCAGCTCCTCGGCGCAGTAGTAGTCCAGGCGGTTCACGATGCTAAAACGCGAACGCAGGGGGGCGGAAATCAGCCCGCTGCGCGTCGTGGCCCCCACCAGCGTGAAGCGCGGCAGCTCGAGGCGGACGGACCTCGCGTTGGGGCCCTGGTCAATCATGATGTCAATGACGAAATCCTCCATCGCGGAGTAGAGGTACTCCTCGACGGTGCGCTGCATACGGTGGATCTCGTCAATGAAAATAATGTCGCCGGGGGAGAGGCTGGTCAGTAACCCGGCGAGGTCGCCGGGCTTATCAATGACGGGTCCGGAGGTGGTCTTGACGTGCACCCCCATCGCCTCGCCGATGATGAACGCGAGCGTCGTCTTGCCCAGGCCGGGGGGGCCCGAGAGCAGCACGTGGTCCAGTGCCTCCTGACGCTGACGCGCGGCCTCCACGGCGAGCAGGAGGCGGTCGCGGATTTTCTGCTGCCCGACGAAGTCGTCGAAGCGGAGCGGGCGCAGGCGGTTGTCGAACGAGGCGTTCCGCTGATTGAAAGTATCTGTCGTGTGGGTCTGCATACGGGCCAAACGGCTAGTGGGGGTTGAGGAGTTTCGAGAGGAGGGGGCTGAGTTTCTCGATGAAGACGGAGCGGCTCGCCGCCTGTTGCTGGACGTTTTCGGTCGCGCTCAGGAATCCGCCCGCGCACAGGAGGGCGACAACGATTACCGCGCTGATGCCGCCGAAGATACCGCCCAACACGTGGTCGAAGGGTTTCGGCAGGATCAGGCTGATGCTGTGCGCCAACAGCTTGCGCGACAGCAACCAGAGCGCGATCGCCGCCACGGCAATCAGGATAAACGCGATGAAACGGCTCGCCTGCGGATAGTCGGATAACAACTTGGACGCTTTCATCATCCGCAGGAGCGGCGGAAACCCGAAGACGAATAGTGCCGCCATCGCACCGAACGAAATCAGGCTGCTCAGCTCCCCGGATGCGCCACGGATGAACCCGCGGACAATCAGGTAGAGGATCACCAGTAAAATGGCTCCGTCGAGCCAGCCAATGTCTTTCGCGATGTTCAGGAGATTGTTCATGATGGAGGGTTGATGGTTAATGGTTGCGGCATATCCGTGTCGTCAGCATGACCCGTTCACCATTACCCTTTTTTCAGTGTGCGAACCCACCGTTCGAACGACGCGCGGTCGGGCTCGTTCTTCGGCGCCAGCGAGAGGTAGAACTCGCCATACGCGACAGCTTCCGGGATGCGCGCCTCCGCCTGATACGCCAGCGCCGCCAGCCTGATGGATGTCGGGTTGTGGGGGCTGCGCGCAATCGCCCGGTTCAGGATCCGTGACGCTTCGGCGGGCTGCCGGAGCTGCAGTGCCATCTCTGCTGCCTGCGCGTAGCTGTCCTGATTCGTCGGGTTGATGTCGGAGGCGTTTTTGAAGGCGTCGAGCGCCTCGGCGTGCATCCTCTGCTGGCGGTAGACGTTCCCGAGCCCGTATGCCGCATGGAAGGTGAGCGGATCCGCGACGAGCGCGTTTTTGAACGCGAGGATGGCCCTCGCGAGCTGGGGCGGCCTTGCGAACTGCGCGTTCATACCGTCCTCCAGC
>WRML01000374.1 GCA_009777165.1 Kiritimatiellota bacterium | reverse complement strand
CAGATGGTGCCCCCCCCTCCTGTGAGGACCGCCTGTCCGTCGTGTTGTGTGAGGGACATCGCCCCCTCCCCCATGCCGCGCAGGATGTTCGCGACCATCAGCGCCTTCTCAAACCCGTCCCCCCTGCGGAAGTTCCACACTTCGTCGGGTTGCGCGAGACGCGTCGCGCCGTCGTAGATGGATTCGGTGTTCCACCCCCCCACCTGCTCGACCAGCGCGCACATGCTCAGCCCAGCCCCCCCCGCGCGGCTCACAGGGTTACGTTCCATCGCGGCTTGGATGAAGGGGCCCGGGTCTGTGCGCGAGAGGTCGCGCCATGCGTAGAACGCCATGTCCGCCGTGACGTTCGTTTCGCGCAGGGTCTCCACATGGCGGATGACATCCTCGCGTGTCATGTCAAGGGATAGCATGACGGGGGGTTCCGCAGGGTCAAACGTCACGCCCGCAGCGTCGGGCAGCCGGGGCTCAGTACGGCAGAAACGGATCAATTGCCGGACAACCTCCGCCGCGTTCATGCAACTGTTGCCGATCGCCACCTTCAACGCCTCAACGTCGTCGGCGTCGTCGAGGTCAATCGCCCGTTCGCGCACAAAGTCCTCGACATCGTTCAGCACAATCTGGCACGGCGCGTACCCGGCGGAAAAAATCTCGTTCGGGATGGTCGCCAACAGTTTGGGGCGGGTGCTGTCCGTAACCTTGTACGAGCTGTCCTGCTCGAAGCGGAACGCCTGTTCGAGCGAGAGGTAACGGCTCACCCCGCTCACCGTGCACCGCAGCACAAAGCAGTCACGGATGCGCGAGTTCTGTCGGAGGAAATTCCCTAGGATTTCGGGTGTCAGCGGTGTCTTCAGGTACGCGCGCAACTGCCCGGAGAATCGCCCGAAGGCTTTGGGGTCAATGGTCGCGCGCGGGTAGAGCGTGTGTATCCAGCCCGTGTGGTGCGCCACGATGGTCACGCGCTCGTTTTCCAGCGCGCGGCGCGCCTGCCCCGAAATTTGCGTGCCGTTGAACCACATCGCCTTCGTGACGAGCCGGCGGTTGTTGATGAGGATGCCATCGTCCACGGCGACGAAGTTCTGCGAGTGGAGCGGCGTCGCCATCAGGAAGATTTTCTCCAACGGGATCCCCGCCACGACGAACATCGCTGCCGCGTAGAGTGCCGCGAGCGACACGCACTCCCCCGCACCTGTCGAGAATCCCTCACGGTGTTTGAACGCATCCATTGCCTCGACCGTCTCGGTCTTCCAATAGGGGATGATGTTCGACGTATACGTGTCGAGGCCGAAATGGGTGCGGATGTCAATGTCGAAATAGTAGGTGTCGCCAGTGTAACCGAAAAGCGCGTTGGACTGCTTGATGGCATCCGGCGAGATGATGTCCGCGAACCGCGCGATCTCACGGCGCTGATCGGTGAGTCCCCACGTCTCCAAGTCGAGGTTGAAGACGTAGTGATCCATGATATACTGCTTGAGGCGCTGGAGACGGCGATGCGGCTTCATCTTGCGGATACCCGCGAACCACGGGTCCTCGCACCACAGCCACAAACGCGGCGACATAATGTTCGCCAGCACCAAACTGTACATGAGTTCCGGAAAGACGAACACTTCCATATCGGAGAGTGTCACCGCCGACGAGCAACGTGTCTGTTCTATTGATGTCATAAAAGGGTTATAGTATTACACATTTTCCACTCCTTCCGCAAGGATGACATCCTGATTGTGTTCATCTCCAGCAAACACGCGCATGTCGAAAAGGACCAATGCCTCCATCATGTCGGACCTGATGGACCTGAAGGCGACCGGGGCGATGGGCATCATCGAGGATGCGTTCAAGGCGGACTGCATAGATGAAACGGTCACGGGCGACATCGAGGACGTGCGCATTGCACTCGGTCTTCAGACCGGGCGCACGATGCCTGCCAAGCGATACCATCACTTCTCCTCCCTGACGCCCAGCCAGCGCGAGGAACCCAAAACCGGGCGCAATGACCCCTGCCCCTGCGGCAGCGGAAAGAAACACAAGAAGTGCTGTGGGAAATAGGGCGGGGACGATTTTTATAGTCGCCCCTATTTTTTACCGCAAAGGACACAAAGGATGGCACAAAGGACACAAAGCGTCTGTGCACAGAATATCAAAATCGAGTTGACCGTATATCTGTCACAGGAGGGGATCGCCCGTATCGAAGTGAAGATGGGGGGGGAGTGTGTCTGGCTGACGCCGGAGCAGGTGACGAAGTTGTTTGGGCGGGATGGGCGCGCGTTTTTTGAACAGGCGCGGAGCATTGTTCAAGGTGGCATAGACATTCCTGTCTGTACAGCAAACATCCAGACGCAGACAGAAATGTCTACGCCACCTTGCAGCACAAACGATGAGAAGGTCAGTGTGTTCCTGTCGCTTTTTCGGGGACGGGAGGATGTGTATGCGCGGCGTTGGGAAAGCAAGGATGGGCAGAGGACAGGGTATTCGCCTGTCTGCCGGAATGAGTGGGTTTCGGGGGTGTGCGAAAAGCCGAGAGTGAAGTGCGCGGATTGCAAGAACCGGGTCTATGTGCCGTTCGACAAGCAGGCGGTTGCGCGTCATCTTGCGGGCAAGGAGGTCGCGGGGGTCTATCCGTTGCTGTCCGATGAG
>WRML01000373.1 GCA_009777165.1 Kiritimatiellota bacterium | reverse complement strand
CACGACGAATAACGCCTCCCCCCGGAACGTCATCCTCATCATCGGCGACGGCATGGGCCCGGGGGCCCTCAAGCTCACCTCACTCTACCAGCACCGCGCGGACGGCCAGCTCGTCATGCAACAGCTCCCCTTCGCCGCGCTCTGCACCACATACCCGCTCGGCGCGGACGTGACGGACTCCGCCGCCTCCGGCACCGCCTTCGCGACGGGGAATAAGACGAAGAACGGGCGGATCGCCATGCTGCCGGACGGCAAGCCTGTCGTGTCCGTCGCCACAGAGGCCAAACGCGCGGGCCGCTCGGTCGGGATCATCACCACGGACACGATCCACGGCGCGACGCCCTCGGTGTTCTACGCGCACTCCGACGGCCGGGGGGCCTCCCAGACCATCGTTAACTTCCTGCCCGACTGCGGCTTCGACGTGCTGATCGGGAACACGGGGGGGCTGAAGTGGTTCCTGCCCAAAAACAGCAACGGGACCCGGACCGACCAGCGCAATGTGCTGACGGAGATGACGACGAAAGGCTATGTGCAGGTGTCGGACATCGCCGGATTCCGGAACGCGCCAGCGGACAAGCCCGTCCTCGGCTTCCTGGAGCTGAAGACGACCTTGGCGACGGAGTCGTGTGTCAGCGAGCTTTTGGAGACCGCCGTCAAGCGCCTCGAGAAAAACCCCAAGGGGTTCTTCATGATGGTCGAGGGGGACCTGCCCGACGGCGGGGGGCACAGCAACACCCCCGACCGCACCATCCTCGGCACGATCCAGACCGACTGGGCCGTCCGCACCGCCGTCGAGTACGCCCGCACGAGCGGCGACACGCTCGTGCTCGTCACCGCCGACCACGAGACGGGGGGCCTGAACGCGAACATGTCCTACGGCACGCAGGAGATGACCATCCTGTACACGACGACCAGCCACACCGCCACGCCCGTCGCGCTCTACGCGTTCGGCCCCGGGGCCCACCGCTTCAGCGGGATCATTGACAATACGGACATCGCCAAGACGATCCGTGCGTTGATGAAGTAAGGGTAGGAAAAAATCGAAATCGAAAATCCTTCATTTCCCGCTTGCCATCCGCTGCGGGATAGGGTATATTTTACGACCTCAACTGATGGTTAGGATGATTGACAGATTGGTTCAGGGGACGATTAACCCCATTACGGCACGGCATATAGCGCGCCACCAAGCCCCGCCCCGCTCTGACTCGAGTCGACTCGATTCGACTCGACTCCGATTATATGCGGGCTTCGTCCGAAGCCCAACCATCCGAACGCTCGCACTCTCGCATGTTAGAATTTCCCCTGTCCGTGTGGCCGGGGGACCGTCTTGCCCTGCAAACGCCCTTCAGGACGCCCGGCGGAAACAACGACAAGGGCAAGACGAATGAAGGATAAACAATGAAGTTCACTTCACTGTTCACACGGCTGGCCTCGCGCCAGACCACGGTGAGCCGCATCGCAAGGTGCATGGCAATCGCCGCACTCGCACTCTTCGGCACAACCGAAGCCAAGGCCCTCAATAACTGGACGTACAATTCCATGCCGTTGCCCACACTCACGGACGGCACATGGGCATTTTCCGTCATCGACCACTACGACGGGACGCTCACCGTCACGGGGTTACGGAGCGGCCAATTCCCGTCGCCCGCCCAGCCGCTGGATTTCTCCGGCCCGGTCACGGACGGCGGCTCCGGCACGTACACGATCGTTGGCATCGGCTCCGGCACTTGTGTTATCGGCAACTCCGATGCGGCCACGTCCCTCACCCTCCCCAACACGGTGACGAACATCGGCGACAACGCTTTCGTGAACTGCGCCAACATCCAAGGCGGTCTTGATATCCCGGACTCCGTCGTGAGCATCGGGTCATACGCCTTCGCAAACAGCGGATTGAACGGTCAATTGGTTCTGGGGTCTGCCCACGGTTCCGCCTTGGAAACGATCGGCTCTTTTGCCTTTTGGAGCGACAAGTTCGCGGGTTCGCTGGCGTTCCCGGATTCCCTGAAGAGTATTGGGAATTACGCCTTTGAGTACTGCACCTTTGATGGCGTGTCCCATTGGGGGACATTGGACACGCTCTGCCATTCGATGTTCCACTGGACATCATTCGCGACCAACCTGTTCGTGATTCCCAAACAGATTGAATCCATCGGTAACTATGCTTTATATCAGACGAGTTTCGGCGGTGGCAACGGGTTGGTAGTCATCGGGGACGGCGTGAAGACCATCGGCGACGGGTCTGCGCCTGTAATTAGCGTCAATTTTGATAAAATATCCGTGCCGTCAACGGGTGTCACCTTCAACAATAATGTGTTTGCCGGGGGGGGGGGGAAAGCCCAAATCTATTTCCGTGGGTTCTTTCCCGCCAGCGTGGCTTCATCGGTTATTACCTATCCCCCTGCCGGTACGACCTCCTACGTCTCGTCCGCGTACGTGGCGGACTGGAACGTAAACAACGATCCGTTGGCAGGAGGCGTGGACACGTCACTCGGCAACATCGAGTCTGGTCTCGCGACGTGGCAGGGATACCCCATCGTGGTTGGCGAATGGGATGTGAGCGAGTACCTGGGGAACTTCTGGTGGTTCACGGACAGTTCGCAGACCGTCATCACGGACGGCACGTGGGAGTT
>WRML01000372.1 GCA_009777165.1 Kiritimatiellota bacterium | reverse complement strand
CCCCCCCCCAGGCCCCCCCCCCCCCCCCCCCCACCCCCTTTTGGAAGGGGGGTCCCGCCGTATCCGGCGGCGGGGGTTTGTTAATGGCACATACGAGGGGACCTAGGAGACGCAGGAGACGAAAGGGAGGGTGGGGCAGTAACGTCCTTTCGTCTCTTGGGTCCCCTAGGTCCCCTCTATCGTGTCTGCAAGGCTTTCAGCCCGAACGGAGTGCCGAAGCTCACCCTCCATTCCTAATTCCTAAATTTCTAATTCCTAATTTCTAATTCCTAATTCCTAATTATTCAAACACGATCTCGCCCCAGGCGGCGGGGTAGAGCCACGATTCCTGCGGCAGGTCGCTGACGAGGTTGGTGTCCTTGTTCGCCCAGTAGATGCGCGCGGCGTTGACCGTGCCGGACGCGTCGGAGGCGATGAAGCCGACGTCGGCCCTGAGCCGCAGCCCGGGCGCGGGCGTGACGCCGAGCCGCGCAAGCGGGATCACCGCGTTCACGGTGTACCGCTTCTCCTCCTTACGCGCAGTCACCTGGATGTCCTTGGCAAGCTCGACGCGGTCGAAGTGGCGCGGGGCGACGGGCGAGACGTAGTCGTGCGCGAGGGCCTTGTCCGCCGACGGGTCCACGGGGCGCATCAGCACCGCGACGGGCTTGCCGTCGAGCTGGCTCATCAGCACGCGCACGCAGCCGCCCACGTCGCCGGGCCCGCCGGGGGCCCCCTCGGTCGCCTTGACCTGGAAGTCCGCGCAGTCGCCCGTCTTGAAGAGGCGGGTGAAGTCCTTGCCCTCGTTCATCCAGGGCGAGTCGTCCGCGACGCTGTAGGAGAGGTGGAGGCTGTCCGCGTCGTACACCATGCGGACGGTGGCCTTGTGGGGGTAGCCGGTCCGCTCGACGACAAGCTCGGGGACCCCCTCCCAGATGTTGCCGCCGGGGGGGCGGGGCTTGACCGCGTACACCTTGGGGGGGGTGTCCCGCTCGGCGCGGGCGAGGTTGTCCGCGTCGGCGGCGGCGAGGTCGGCGGCGGTGACGGTGACGGTCCCGGTGTCGAAGCGGCGGATGGTCTCGAGGCCCTTGACGTTCAGGACCATGGCGGCCTCGCGGGCGAACCCGGTGGTGAGGCGTATCTTGCCGTCGGCCTGCCGCCCGAGCCAGCCGTTGAACGGCTCGCTGCCGTTGGAGAAGCCCTCCATGGGGCGGCCGGGGAGGTCGGCCTCGTTGGCGGGGAGCGTCTCGCCGGGCAGGCGGCCGTCCTGGAACATCGTGCCGACGAAGAGGCCGTCGGTGGTCATGTAGAAATCCTGGCCGAGGTTGCCGCGCATTCCGAAGACGCCGCCGATGCCGGGCCCCATGTCCACGACGCCGAGGATTTTGAGCGGCCCGATGACGGCGCCGGCGCTGGGCATGGGGGCGCTGTGCGAGCCGTGCACGCCGGGGTGGGGGTTGGGGTAGGTCCACAGGGGGGCCCCGGTGGCGTCGTCGTAGGCGGCGATCTTGGTGGGGCCGGCGTAGCCCTTGAAGCTGAGGCACAGCACACGGCCCTCGCTCGGGACGGGGGCCCAGTCGCCGCTGTCGGTCTCGCCGCGCATCCACTGCTCGAGGCTTTCCTTGGTGTAGACGGGCGCGCCGCCCTTGGTGAAGCGCACGGGGCGGTAGCGGTAGCCGTTGTTGACGTAGAAGACGAAGCCGTCCGTCATGCGCTGCCCCCAGCCGCTGCCGAGGGGGATGGCCAGCTCGCGCGAGGTGCGCGGGGACTTGCGCCCCTGCGCGTCGCGGACGATCTCGCACTCCTCGAACTGCACCTTGCCGTCGCCGTTGAGGTCGTTCCAGAAGAGGCCGTCGAAGCAGTCGAAGCCCTCGAACGCGCCGCCGGGTGGCTCGATCATCCGGTCGCCGTTGCGGCCGCTGACGCGCCCGACGGTGGTCACGGCGCTGACGGGCTGCCACCCCCCCCTGTCGGTCTTCATGTAGACGACGTAGCCGGAGTAGTCGCGGTAGCCCGGCACGAACAGGTACTCCCGCGCCTTGCCGTTGACCTTGGCGGTGAACCGCTGCTGGGTCACGTGCTCGCCCGCCGAGATGCCGAAATGCTCGCCCTCCCCGTCCGGCACCCAGTAGACCTGCGACATCCCCCACGTGCGGGTCTTCCTGTCGAGCTTAATCTCGTTGGGCCCCACGTGCGCGAGGGAGGGGTCCGTGTCGTGCAGCCACGACCCGGTCCCCGCGTAGCCCGTGTTGCCGACGTAGTCGCGCACGAGCTTGCCGCCCTTCGGGTCCCACACGCTCACGCGGCGCGGGTAGTCCCAGTTCTCGGCGGCCCAGACCCTCCCCCCCGCGTCCACCGCGATGGAGCGTACCTCGCGCAGGGCCTGCGGGTCGAATGCGCCGCGCGCGGGGCGCCCCCCCCTCCTGCCGCAGGTGTAGATTTGGCGGCCCCGCGCGTCGAACGCCTTGACCTGCTGGTCCTTGCCGGAGTCCATGACGAGCAGGTTGCCCTGCAGGTCGGTGGTGATGGCCGTGACCTTTCCGACGCCCTTGAGGGACAGGGGGGCCCCCCCGCCCGTCGCGCCGTCAATGCGGTAGACGGCCCCCCCCCCCCCGCCGGGAAGCCCCCCCCCCCCCGCGCCCCCAGACCACGCC
>WRML01000371.1 GCA_009777165.1 Kiritimatiellota bacterium | reverse complement strand
CGACAGCCACCGTCTCCCGACCGCTCACGGTCGCGCCGCTGCCCCCCCGGGCGCAGGGGACGTGGCAAGGTTGCCTGACGGACGGCACAGGCGAGGTCTGCGGACTGATGAGCGCATTCACGGTTTCCGCCGCTGGGAAGGTCAGCGCGAAAATGACGACGGCCAACGGCGCTGTGAGTTTCAGCGGCGCGTCGTGGAACGCGCGCGACGGGGACACCTTCACGTTCACGAATCTCACGAAGAAGGGCGAGTCGCTGTCCGTGACGGTGGATGCGTCCAAGGCCCATGACACGATGCAGATGGAGGGAACCCTGCAGATGACGGGCGGGACCTTCGCCGTCACCGGTCAGCGCAATGCGATGGCGGTCAAGACCGACCCCGACGCCGCGGCGGTCTCCGCATGGCTCGCAGGTACAGGCGGGAACTACACGTTCGCCTTCCTGCCTGGCCTCGACGGGGTTCTCGATACCGGGCTGGCGGAGAACGTCCCGTCCGGCCACGGTTATGCGGGCGTGACCGTCAGCGGCAAGATGCCCTCGCCCACTGCGAAGGTGGCGGGCAAGCTGGCGGACGGCACGGCGATCAGCGGTTCCTTCCCCGTGCTCAACGACGGGGGCAAGGTGTTCCTACCGCTCTATGCGTTGCCGTACAAGACGGGGCGGCTCGCCGGATCGGCCAGAGAGGGGGACCCCGGCGCGTTCGAGGGAACCGCTGTGTGGCGCTACCCCGGCAAGTCGCCCGCCGCGAAACCGCCGCAGGCCGAAGACCGCTTCGGGCTCCGCCTCGACATCCTCGGCGGCTGGTACGGGACATGGGCGGAGGTCGAAGGCCATTACGCAGACCCCACCCTCCATGCGGGCAACTACACCGTCCCCGTCGGCCACGACGCGAAAGGGAACTTGACCCTCGGCAAGGGGGGGGCGAACACGAACAACGCCACGCTGTCGGTGACCTCCGCAACCGGGGTGTTCAAAGGCAAGCTCGACGTTTGGGCGGAGGGGGCGGCGAAACCTGCGAGCGCAACCCTCGAAGGCATCCTCACACCGTTTGCCGCCGATCCGTTGGGTCTGGGCTTCTACCTGCTCAACGACAGCTGGAAGTCCGGCGACGCCAAGCCCGTGACGTATCCCCTCAAACGCTCGTTCCCCGTGGAGATCCATGGACAATAGGAGAATCAATCTCCTCGGAAATTATGCTTGCCCATCTTTCCTGAATCGCATATATTGTTTACTTCAAATTTCCCGAGATAGATGTGTTCGCGTGTGCGGCACACACAGGGGGGATAAGTACAGGAGATTGTCATGATCGTTACCACGAAGGATCTTTTTCAACAGGCGTATGGCAAGTATGCCATCGGGGCCTATAACATCAACAACCTCGAACAGACCATGGGGCTGTTCAAGGGGAATGTCGAGAGCAAGGCTCCATTCATCGTGCAACTCTCGAAGGGGGCGCGTTCCTACACGCATAAGCTGATGCTGGAGACCATGATGACGACCGCAGACCGGATTTTCCCGGACGCAGTCTTCGCGGTGCACCTGGACCACGGTGATGAGGTGACGTGCATGGACTGCATCAGCTCGGGCGTGTACAGCTCGGTCATGATTGACGCTTCGCATGAGCCGCTGGAGAAGAACATCGAGATCACCAAGCGCGTGGTGGACGCGGCGCACGCGAGGGGGCTGGTCGTCGAGGCGGAGCTCGGTCTGCTCAAGGGCATCGAGGAGGACATCGAGGCGGCGGATCACGTTTACACCAAGCCGGAGGAGGCGGAGTATTTCGTCAAGCAGAGCGGGTGCGACTCGCTCGCGTGCGCGATCGGCACGTCGCACGGCGCGTTCAAGTTCAGCGGCGACCAGAAGCTGCGCTTCGACATCCTTGCGGAGATTCAAAAGCGCCTGCCGGGTTTCCCGCTAGTGATGCACGGCTCGTCGTCGGTCCCGAAGGAGGAGGTTGACCGCATCAATGCGGCGGGCGGGAGTATCAAGGGCGCGAGCGGCGTGGATGCATCTCAGTTCCTGGGCGCGGCGAAGCTGGGCGTGACGAAGATCAACATTGATACTGACGGCCGTCTGGTGTGGTGTCGTGTACACCGCGAGTTTTTCCGTGACCAGCCGGAGAAGTTCGACCTTCGCGACCCGGGTAAGGTCTTCATCCCGGAATACGCGAGTTTCATCGCGGCGAAGAATGTGTTACTGGGCTCGGCGGGCCAGCTGGACGCGGTTCGCGCCGCACTGAAGAACTAGCGGCGAGGGGTCAGTGGTGAAATGGATGCCCACCGAAATCAGTGTTGCGCTGTTTTTCGGGAAGGTCAATCATCAACACACGTCGAGTACACGACGGCAGGAGTATCAGGATTGTCGGCGACGGTAGTGGTCCCATGTGCTCTTTGTTTTGCCAGAACGGCGCACGCCGCAATGTTTCTGGTATGAAGGGTCAATAGGAATCAACTCATTCTTTTGGCAGGGCCAAGTGGTGTTGGCAAAAGGCCGTTGGTTGAAACGGTGAAGATTGTTTGAGAGCATTTATAGTGAATTCACTTTAAAAGCGTACCGCGACAACATCCCGTTAGGGATGTTTCTTTCGGTAGAAGAGAACGCAAAAAAAAATCATGGCATCCCCTCGGGATGCCTCTTTTAG
>WRML01000370.1 GCA_009777165.1 Kiritimatiellota bacterium | reverse complement strand
TACGACAATTTTTGGCCAACCCCCTAATCGCGTTTTTTCTTCACCTTCCTCGTGATGTCGAGAAACGGCGCACGGGCGAGTGCTTCGGCGGGGATGATGCCACCGTCTGGAGGGCAGACGTTCTCGTCCACTGCAGCGCACAGGGGCGTATGCCCTTCAGTAGGCGCGAACACACCCTGCGGCGAGGGCTTTAGCTCCCCCCAGAGCCATTGCTTGAATTGCCCGATGCCTGTGTGCTCGTCATCAACAGTGGACACCGGGATGGGCGTGGTACGGGTCTTCCTGATGAACTTGGGGAGGTTCTCGGCGGCGGCGGGCTCGTCCATCTTGTTCGCGAGGATGATTGACGGGCGCGCAAGGAGCGTCTCGTCGTATTGGGCGACCTCTTTGCGGAGCTGCCGGTAGTCGTCCCACGGGTTGCGGTTGTCCGTGCCCGCCATGTCGATGACGTAAACCAGCACGCGCGAGCGCGAGATGTGGCGCAGGAAGTCAAGCCCCAGCCCGATGCCGTCTGCCGCGCCCTCAATGATGCCAGGGATGTCCGCGACGCGCAGTTGCGAGAAGTCGGGATACTGGATTGTCCCGACGATCGGGTTCACTGTCGTAAACGGGTAACAGGCGATCTTGGGGCGGGCGTCGCTGATTTTCGTGAGGAGAGAGGACTTGCCCGCGTTGGGGAATCCCAGCAACCCCGCGTCCGCGATGGTCTTGAGCTCGAGGCGGAGGCGGAACTCCTCGCCGGGGTCTCCCGGGGTATGCTCCATCGGCACCTGATGCGTGGAGGTCTTGAAATGGACGTTGCCCAGCCCCCCCTTACCGCCCTTTGCGATGACGACCTCCTGGTCATGGTCCACGATGTCCGCGCGTTGCTGGCCGGTCGCCTCGAGAAAGACTTCCGTGCCGCAGGGGAGCAGGACAATCAAATCTTTGCCCCGGCGCCCGTACATTTTCTGACCCTTTCCCGGCACGCCGTTTTCGGCGAACACCTGCGGGGCGAAATAGAGCGCGACGAGGGAGTTGACGTTACGGCAGCCTTTGAAGATGACGTGCCCCCCCCTGCCGCCGTCGCCACCGTCGGGCCCCCCCTCCGGCACACACGCCTCCCGCCTAAAACTACAACATCCGTCCCCGCCCTTTCCGGCACGGACGTGTATCGAGACTTGGTCAACGAACGTCCTCGTTTTCACGGCGAGGGGGGGGTGGTCTTACGTCGCCTCGACGGGAAGGATCGAAACGACCTTGCCGTCTTTCTGGAACTTGACCGCCCCGTCCGCGAGCGCGAACAGTGTGAAGTCGCGCCCGAGGCCGACGTTCTTGCCGGGGTGGAACTTCGTCCCGTGCTGACGCACGATAATCGAACCCGCGCGGACGACCTGGCCGTCATACCGCTTCACGCCCAGACGCTTGGCGTTACTGTCGCGACCGTTTTTCTTAGAGCCTGCACCTGCCATAATTCTCCCTACGTTTACGCGATGGACTTCGCCTTGACGACCGTCAACTCCTGACGGTGGCCGATTCTGCGCGAATACCCCTTGCGTCGTTTCTTCTTAAAGTTGATGAGCTTTGGCCCGCGCTTGTGGCCGACCACCGTGAGCACGACCTTCGCGCCCTTCACATACGGCATCCCGACCTTCAGCTCGGTGCCGTCCGAAACCGCCAAGACGGTGTCCAACTCAACGTCCTGTCCCGGCTCCGCCGTCAGGCGTTCAATCTCAAACAGTGCATCGGCAGTCACACGATACTGCTTCCCGCCTGTTGCCAAAACCGCATACGCTTCCATGTCTTCACCCTTCATCACTAAGGCATTTTGCCCATTCCGAAAACCTTTGACGGGACAAAATGAAGCGTTACTTTATCGAATCCCCCCCCTTGATGTCAAGCACGAGAAGCGGGAAATTCCATTTTTTTTTGGGGGGGTGTTTGGTTTTGGTTGCGGATGGAGGAGAAATCTGCAATACTTGTCACGTCTTTATGATAACAAGTGAAACGGTTTTGAATGCGTGTGCGTTGTGTCCGAGGCGGTGCGGGGTGAACCGCACCGCAGGGCAGGTCGGGTACTGCGGGGCGGGGCGGGCGGCGCGGGTGTTCCGCTACGGGCCGCACTTCGGGGAGGAGCCGCCCGTGAGTGGCTCGCGCGGCTCGGGGACCATCTTCTTCTCGCACTGCACCATGCGGTGCATCTATTGCCAGAACCACCCGTGGAGCCAGTCGGGGCTGGGCGAGGATTTTTCCGCCGAGGGCCTGCGCGGGATCCTCCGGGGCCTCGCCGAGAAAGGATGCCACAACTGGAACCTCGTGTCGCCGACCCCGTGGCTGCCGCAGATAAAAGAAGCGGCCGAACCGTTAATTCAGGCTGGCATATCCCTGCCGTTCGTGTATAATACATCGGGTTTTGAGTCGCCGAAGGTTCTCGATGCGTTTGCTGACTTGGCGGACGTGGCGTTGGTTGACCTGCGCTATGCGTCGCCGGGGACGGCGGCGGAGGGGTCGGACGCGGCGGCATACGTTGCGGCGTCGCGACTGGCGTTCAGGTGGTTCTGGGACCGCCTGGGCGCGTTGCGGACGGACGGCGAGGGCATCGCGGTGCGCGGCGTGATTTGTCGCCTGCTGGCGCTGCCGGGACGTGTGCAGGAGGCGGTCGAGA
>WRML01000369.1 GCA_009777165.1 Kiritimatiellota bacterium | reverse complement strand
AGAGGGCAAGGCCCCAGAGGGAGGGTTCGTAGGCATGCCCCCACGGGTAAAGGGGGTGGCAAGCCGCCGCACTCCAGAGGTTACGCCTTCTCGACACAGGCGCGAGGGCTTTCAGCCCTATTGCCATTATGTGCCACTGACAAGTTATGAAGAAAGGGAAAATCGGATTGAATATGCCAACGTGTTCTGCAATAATATCCTTATTTATGAACAGACTTCTACAGATAGAGAACCGTATCATTTTTGCGTTGTGTTGCCTCCTTGTCTCCGTCCTCTCCGCCTTCGCCGCACCGCGCGTGTCCTGCGAGAATGCGCGTCACACGTTCGACACGATGGACGACGACATGAAGGTCGCCCACACGTTCACGCTGAGGAACACGGGCGACGAGCCGCTCGTCTTTGGCGACGTGCGGCTCTGCTGCGGCGGGACGGCAGTCATCGCCGACACGACGCTCGCTCCCGGCGCCGCCACCACAATCGCCACGGTGCTTTCGCTCCAGGGACGATCGGGACCGCTGGACAAAAGTTTCTACGTCGCCTCCAACGACCCGCTCCGGCCGTTCACGCGCCTGCGCTTCACCGGACGCGTCAACCCGAAGCTGACCGTCTCCCCGGCCTCCGTGACGCTCCGAACGGCAAACGCGGATGACGAGCCGTCGGCGATGATCTCCGTCCGCGCCCGGCCGGGTATCCCCCTGCCGGCAGACGCCGTCCCTGACGCCCAATGGCTCCGGGCCTCCTTGTCCCGCACCGATGCGACCTCCATGCAAATTACGATCACGGTGCCCCCCCCGCTCAGGAAAGGCGTCTCGCGTACTACGGTGCGCCTGTCGTTCCCCGACGCGTCGCAGGCCCCCGTCGAGATTCCAGTGACGCTCGCCGTGCCGCAGGAGGTCACGGCGCTTCCGGCGGAGCTGGTGCTCTCCCACGACCCGACGGACGCCTCGGCAGACACCCGCCACATCCTGCTCAGGTCGTCGGACGGTAAGCCGTTCCGCATCGTGCGCGTCGAGAGCCCGCATGACGCATGGAGGGCAGAGTCCCAACAGTCCGCGCCCGACATCTGGCGGATCAAGATGACGAACCTGCTTTCAGGGATGCCGCCGACGGACGCCGAGGTCAGGGTCGTGACGGACCATCCCGACTGCCCTGAAATCGCCATCCCCGTCAACACCACGGAATGACAAAGGATTGCAACGACATGAGACTCTTCTCACACAAAGGCACAAAGGGCACGAAGGGTTATATCCAAAATGCTATTTTCTTTGTGACCTTTGTGTCTTTGTGTGAGATGTCAGAAGCACTCCCTTTCCCCCCCGTGGAGGTGGACTATTTCTACGAAAGCGGCTGCCCCGAGTGCGCCGTCATTGACGGGAAAGTCCTCCCCCCGCTCCAGGCGTCCTACGGCGACCTGCTGCTCCTCCGCCGCCGGGACATCAATGTGCAGACCAACTACCTTCTGCTTGCCGCTTATCAGGAGATGCTGAACGTCCCGGCCGAAGCGCCCGTCTCCATCGTGGTGGACCGCCAGTTTGCTTTGGCAGGGCTGGCCGCCATCCGCGACAGCCTCCCCGCCCGCGTCGCCTTGGCGATTGACGCCCGCCTGAAGTCGGAGGAGCGGGGGGAGGCGTTCGAGCTGCCTCCCCCCCCCGACCCCCTCGGGATGGACGCGCTCGCGGACCGGCTGGCGGACTTCACGCCCCCCCTCGTCATGCTGGCGGGGCTTGCGGACGGCCTCAACCCCTGCGCCTTCGCCACGATCGTTTTCCTCGTCAGCCTGCTGGCCCTCGGCGGGCGCGGCAGACGCGGCATCCTCGTCGGAGGGCTCTCGTTCTGCGTGGCGTCATACGCCACCTATTTCCTGATCGGCCTCGGGCTGCTCTCATTCCTGCGCGAGCTTGCCGCATCCACCCGGGCCACGCGGATCATCAACGGCTGCACGGGGGGGTTGCTGCTGGCGTTCGGCGCAGTCAGCGTCCTCGACGCCTGGCGCTACTGGCGGACGGGCAATGCGAAGGCGGTCATCCTTCAGTTGCCGGATTCGGTCAAGCGCCGCATCAGGGCATTCGCCGAATCGCGCTGGCGCGGCCCCGCTGTGCTTGGGACGGGGCTGCTCTGCGGCGCCGCCGTCACCATCCTTGAGAGCGTCTGCACAGGGCAGCTCTACCTCCCGACGATCGTGCTGATGAGCCGGAGCGGAACGGCCCGTCACGCATGGGTACTCCTGGCCCTCTACAACCTCGCGTTCATCATCCCGCTCTTCGCAGTCTTCCTCGCATCGGCGTTCGGTGTGCGCAGCCAACGCCTCGCGGACTGGTCGCGGCACCATGTGGCCCCCTCGAAACTGCTGCTCGCGGCGGTGTTCATCCTGCTGGCCGCGGTCCTGCTCCGCTCCGCTTTTTAGGGCATGTCCGGAAGCTTTTTTTGCACGTAGATAACGCTGATTTTTTTTTAGATTTGCGCAAATCAGGCAACTGAAAAAAATCTGCGAAAATCCTGAAACATCTGCGTCATCTGCGTGCTTTATAGTGAAATCACTTTTAAAGCATACCGTAACAACATCCCGTTAGGGATGTTTCTTTCGGTAGAAGAGAACGCAAAAAAATCATGGCATCCCATCGGGATGCCTCTTTCAGGCGCATCCCGTC
>WRML01000368.1 GCA_009777165.1 Kiritimatiellota bacterium | reverse complement strand
CGCGCGGGGGCAAGCCCCCGCGACGAAAAGCGGCGGCAAGCCGCCGCACTCCAGAGGACACGCGGCAGTCCCCCGCACTCCAGAGGGTAACCTCAAATCACAACGCACAGGGGTGTCTTCCACAGCCCGTGCAGGTTGCAGTGGGCGTAGACCGCGACGGGCTCGTCATCAACGACCGAGAACGAAGCCTGCGGCGTGGCGCCGACCGCCAGCCGTTTACACTGGCCGCCGTTCTTTGTCTCCAGATAGACGACCGTGATGTGGTGCGCCTCCTCCATGGGGTGCGGCACCGAGCCGACGGCAACACTCACGACACCCCCCTCGACCGTGACGGCCGGCAGGTGCTTCTCCTGGCTGGCGTCCACCGTGTTGGGGACGGCCTCCTGCATCGCTTCCCCGCAGCACATCATCGGCACCCCGCTGTCCACGACCGGGATCGCAAGATTGCCGCAATGCTTACAGACGACGAATAACTTATTCATAACGTGACTCCTTTTCTTTTTTAGTTTCCAGTTTCCAGTTTCCAGTTTCTAGTGCAATGACACGAAGCATCTCAACTGGAAACTAGAAACTAGAAACTGGAAACTTCCTCTCATTTCTCGCTCAGCGCCGCGACGCCGGGGAGCTCCTTGCCCTCGAGGAATTCGAGGGACGCGCCGCCGCCCGTGGAGATGTGGGTCATCTTCGGGGCGAGGCCGCTCTTGTTGACCGCGCTCACACTGTCGCCGCCGCCGATGACGGAGACCGAGCCGCTGTCGGCGACCGCCTGGCAGACGCCCGCCGTGCCGGCCGCGAACTTGGGCATCTCGAAGCAACCCATCGGGCCGTTCCAGACGACGGTCTTGGCGGACGCGATCGCGGCGGAATAGAGCTTGGTCGTCTCCAGCCCGATGTCGAGCGCCATCCACCCAGCGGGGATGTCGTTGCCGACGGTCTGGGTGTTGGCGTCGGGGTCAAACTTGTCCGCCGCGACATTGTCCACGGGCAGGAGCAGCTGCCGGCCGTTCGCCTTGGCCTTGGCAATCATCTCGCTGGCGTAGTCGAGCTGGTCGTTTTCGCAGAGCGAGTTGCCGACATCGTGCCCGAGCGCCTTGAGGAACGTGTACGCCATGCCGCCGCCGATGATGAGGGTGTCCACCTTGTCGAGGAGGTTCTTGACGACGGCGAGCTTGTCCGAGACCTTCGCGCCGCCGAGGATGGCGACGAACGGGCGCGTGGGGCTCTCGACCGCGTTGCCCAGGTACTCGATCTCCTTCTCCATCAGGAAGCCCGCGACGTTCTCCGGCATGAATTGGCAGATGACGGCGGTGGAGGCGTGGGCGCGATGCGCGGAACCGAACGCGTCGTTGCAATAGACATCGCCGTAGGAGGCGAGCTTCTTGGCGAGCGCAAGCTGCTTCTCCTTCATCTCGGCCTTCTTCGCCTTGTATTCGTCCTCGGTCATGTCGTCGGACTTCTTGGCCTTGCCCTCCTCCTCCTTATAGAAGCGGGTGTTCTCCAGCATCACGATACCGCCCGGCTGAAGCGCGGCAATCTCCGCGTCCGCGTTTGCGCAGTCCGCCGCGAACGTGACGGGTTTGCCGAGCAGGTCCGCGAGGTACTCCGCGACGGGCCGAAGCGAGAAGTCCGCCTCGAAGCCCTTACCCTTGGGACGGCCCAGGTGGCTCATCAGCACGAGGCTCCCGCCCTGCTCCAGAACATAGTTGATGGACGGGAGGGCCCCCCGTATGCGGGTGTCATCAGTGATGACACCCTCCTTGATCGGCACGTTGAAATCCACGCGCATCACCACGCGTTTCCCGTTGAGACTGACATCACGAAGTGTTTTCTTATTCATGGCATTCCTTTCAAAAGGAAAATATCATACCCTGTTCGGGGGAAAAAATGCTAGCCTTTTTTTGGACAGATTGGAGCTTCATATTTTATTTGCGGCCTTCTCCGCGAGCCGGTACTGGCGGCGGAAGAAGGCGGTCCATTCGCGGAGAATGTCCATTCGCGGGATTTTGGCGTAGCCGTTGACGGCGCTCTCCCACGTCAGGGGGAGGGGGGTGTCGGGCAACGCCTCGAAATGCCGCATCGCCTCGGGGTTCGCCCCGGGGCCCCCGTTGCGCAGGATGGCCCCCCACGCGGCTTTCAGCTCCTCGGCGGAGTCCATGCACATGCACCGGACCAGGTCGCGCTGGATGCCGAAGTGCGCCGCCGTCCAGCGCGGCTCGTAATGGAACGCCTCCGCCAGGCGGTACGCGTCGGTATCGGGCTGCCAGAGGGGGTCGGAGAAAAACTCGCGCCGCGCGGCGGCGGCCGCGTCGGACGCGAGGTCGCCGGGGGAGGGGTAGAAGTCGCGGCGGATGGGGAGGCGGCGCAGCGCGAACCGCCGGGGCCCCCCCGGGGTCCCGGCGCGGTAGTTCCAGAGCCGCTGCCCCCCCTCCCCGAGCACGAACTCAATGAACCGCACCGCCAGCTCGCGGCTGGGGGCCCCCCTCAGCAGGGCCACGGGGTCGGCGTTGATGCTCGACCCCCCCTCGGGGTTGACGTACCCCATCACGGGCTCTCGCCCGGGGGGGGTGGACATCTCGGACTGGAAACGCCCCATGAAGTCAATCGCGACACCCGCCGCCGCCACCCCCATGCTCACGTCCACGGGCATCTTGCT
>WRML01000367.1 GCA_009777165.1 Kiritimatiellota bacterium | reverse complement strand
AAGCGGCGGCAAGCCGCCGCACTCCATAGTCAGCCGTCCACACGCAGCCGCCCCCGTGCGGGGGCGAGCCGCCGCACGCCATAACCGTCCGCCCGCCCGATGTATAGCATCTCTTGTAAAGATTTAAATGTTACGCCATGTTGGAGCATTTTCGGAAATAACTATTCTCGATTGCCCTCGAGACGGATTCCTCATCACTCCTCACTAATTTTTAATATCCCCCCCCTCACAGGCGTATATAGGCTGAAACACGTTAACACAGGAGGTACGACATGAAAACGACCGAGATGACTTACTTTGAGCCGAGTTACGTTCAGCGCCTGCGCGTGATGATGCAGGGGCTGAGGATGCCGCAAGGCACGCGCGAGCACAAGGCGGCGATGATCGAACTCCAACGCCTCTCCGCACCGCTGACGGCGACGTTCCTGCCAGTGCTGTTCGCCACCGTGTTGATGGTGCTGGGCGGCGGGGATGCCGGGGTGGACAAAATGTTCACACCAGTTATTTTGGAGCCGGATGTTGTCAAACCCCTCGAAAAACTTGACGATCCGAAACCGCCGGAACCGACGCCGGACAATTTCGTCGTTCCGACCGAAAACCCTGTCGTCGAGGTGAACCAGCTGTTCGAGGACACGAAATTCAGCCCTGTACCGCAGAAGTTCGATGCGGTGCAGGTAACGATTAGTCCTGCGATTTTCAAAGGTATCTTCGGTGACAGCCGCGACGCTGGTGCCCGCGGCAACAGCCTGCGCAAGTTCAATCGGTCGGGGATCCCAACCGAGGATGCGGTGCTGCGCGCCCTGCGCTGGCTCAAGCTCAAGCAGGACCGCGACGGCTCCTGGGGCGGCAACCGCATCGCCATGACCAGCCTCGCGGTGCTGACCTTCCTCGCGCACGACGAGACGCCCGATCCGGAGAAGTCCCCCGAGTTCTGCGCCACCGTCGAGAACGCCCTGGAATACCTCCTCTCCAAGCAGAAGGAGGACGGGCGCTTCACGGGCAAGGACGGCAACGACTACTCCCACCCCATCGCCACCTACGCGCTCGCCGAGGCTTACGGCATGACCCTCAACCCCAACGTCAGGACCGCGGTCGAGAAGGCCCTCGTGCCGCTCATCCGGGGCCAGCACCCCACCGGCGGGTGGACCTACAACATGAACCCCGGCCAGGAGACCGGGGGCGACAACCCCGGCGCGTACCGCGACGACACCTCCTACATGGGCTGGTGCGCCCAGGCCCTCAAAGCCGCCAAGCTCGCCCGCATCCCCGCCGAAGGCCTCGACAAGGCCATGAAGATGGCCGTCAGGGGTTTCAAGTCCAACGCCGCGCCCGGCGGCGGCTTCGGCTATACCTCCCCTGGCGCTGGCGGCCTGACCGCCGTCGGCACCCTCTGCCTCCAGTTGCTCGGCGCCGCCGACGACCGCAATACGAAACTCTCCCTCGACCTGATGAAACCCTGGCGCCCCTCCTTCGCCGACAAGGCCGACGGCATTGGCAACTCCCTCCAATATTACTATTACTACGCCACTCAGGCCAAGTTCCACGCCTACGCCGGCAACAGTCCGGAGTGGGACAAGTGGAACAACGTCATGTCCGCCCTCTACGTCGCCGAGCAGAAAATCGAGAAGGCCGCCATCAAAGGTCCCGACGGCAAGGATTGCGATGTCGGCTGGTGGGAGAACAACGATAACCACACCGACCGCCCCGTCATGGACACCTGCCTGAGCGCGCTCCAGTTGATGGTTTACTATCGTCACCTCCCCACCACCCAAGCGACCGCCGTCAAGGTTGAGGAGGAACTGAACATCACGCCGAACGACGAAAAGGACATCGAGATTCAGGTCGTGGGGATGTAGGAGTTAGAAATTAGGAATTAGGAATTAGAAATTAGGAGTTAGGAGTTAGGAAGTAGGAGTTGGGGCGGGGGGATTGCGAATGATGACACACGTTTTGACATTGCCTTATCCGCGGGATTCGTCTATGCTATCTGCCGTGAGCGAGAAAGAGAGAAGGCAGGGCGGGCTCTCCCGCATCATGACGGCGTTCAGCGCGCCGCTCTTGCGATATGCCGCGCGCCTGCTGAACAACACCTCGCTGGCGCAGGACGCCGTCCAGAACGCGTGGGTCAAGCTCGCGCGCCGCGACCCCCCCCCTGAAGCCCCCTGCGACGAGATCCGCAACTGGCTCTTCCGCGTCGTGCACAACGAGGCCGTGGACCTCATCCGCGCGGAGGAGCGCCGCCGCCGCCTTCACGAGGCCTACGCCGCCGAGCAGGACACCGCCACGCGGGGGGCCCTCGACACGGGCACGGACGAGCGCGAGGCGCTCGTGCTCGCCTGCCTCCCCGCCCTCCCCCCCCTCCAGCGGCAGGTCGTGCTCTTGCGCCTCCAACAGGGATTGAGCTACAACGACATCGCCGCGATCGTCGGCGAGAACAGCAGTTACGTCGGCAACCTGCTCCACCACGCCATCAAATCACTTGCCGCCGAAGTCCGGCGGCGCGAAGGAGAACACCATGTGCCCCTATGAAGAGAAACTGACCGCATGGCTCCTGGGGGACCTCCCCCCCCACGAGCATCAGGCCCTCACCCGTCATCTCGACGCGTGCGCCTCCTGCCGCGCGGCGCGCGACGAGCTTGCCCTCGTCCTGACCCCCCT
>WRML01000366.1 GCA_009777165.1 Kiritimatiellota bacterium | reverse complement strand
CGGGGCCCCCGTCTTCAGGAGCGCGACCGCCCGCCAATAGGTGAACACGGCCGGTTGCGGGGCGAGCCGTTGGGCGTCCGTGTAGCGGTCCAGCGCGTCCAACGCCTCCTGTGCCAGGTTCAGTGCGCACACCGACTCCAGCAGGATCGCCAACGCCTCGTGACTGTTGGGGGTTTGTTCCAACGCCTGTTGCGCATGACGCTGCGCGATGGGATAGAGTTTATCCTGGAGCGCGGCACGGGCAGTGTCCAACCCCTCCGCGAGCGCCACGCCCGCCGAGACCGCAACCGCTAAGATGATCTGTACTCTCCTTTTTCTTTTCATTGTGAAAAGAAAAGGTTATCACAGTTGCGCATCAAAAATCACGCAAAAAGTAGTGATTGCGTTCAACCCGATTGCGTTTAACAGGGCACAGGGGATTCCGCCGCGCGCCCTGGTTATGGTTTGAAATTGGTTTCGAGCATTCGCCCGATGGTTTGGAAGCCGCGCTCGTTGGCGTGGACGTAGTCGCGCATGAACCAGCCGTAGCACCTCCCGCTGTCCTGGATGTATTTCCACCAGATGCCAGTCATGTCGAAGTACCCGCATTTCTCTTCCTCGGCGACTTGCCTCAGCCTGGCGCGGTAGGTGTCGGGTTCGGGGTCGTAGGTCCACTTGCTGATGTGCCTGTCGCCGACGGCGCCGAAGACTTGCGTGAGCAGCAGGATATCGGTCTCACTTTTCGCGCGGACTTGGTGGATGACCTCGCGGATGGCCTCGGTGTCGTCGCCTTGGCTGATGCCGCCGATGATGAGCAGGTCGGGGTTATATTGCAGCACATACGGCTCGACGCGGTTCTCTTCCTTGTACCACTTGCAGCCTGTGGAGCCGCGATTGGAAAGTTGGGCGGTGATCTTACACGTGGGGTACATCCGTTGCCATGTGAGCCAGAAGTGCGAGGAGTGGGTGTCGCCGATGATGCTGTCGCCGAGCATGACAATCTTGAGGTCGCCGCCGTCATTTAACCGCTGGCGGGTTTTCCCAAGCCCCCTCCAGCGGTCTTCCTGAGGCGTGAACTCGATGGGTTTCATCGAGGCGTACAGCGCATCAATTTGCTCGAGCTTGTCCGCACGCGCGTAGGGGTTGACGACATCACCGTCCACAAGCAGGAAGCCGAGCCGTACCATGCGCCCCTTGCTCTGTTCGGGGATGGCCTCTGCCACGCGCAGTTTCACGGCGTGTTCCTGTGTGGGGTCGAGTCCCTTTGCCAGCGGACGCGCGTGGGGGCGAGTGTAGTTCACACAGTAGCTGTCGAAGTCGTTCAGGAGTTGCCAGTCACCACCGTCAAGGGTGTATTCGATGTTCCCCGAATCAGGGCCGATGAGGGTGAACACGCCGACCTGCGAACCCTTGAACGTGAACGACAACTCCGCGCCCGGGGTGTCGCATGTCGCGATGTGCATGAAGCGTTTATCGGGGCTCTGCTGACCGAACGTCCACCCGTCATCGGCTTTGGCCCACTCGTAGGGCATACACGTTGCCTTAACCATCGGCGCGGGCGAGAGGGGTGCGACCTTACTCCATTCGTGCCGCGCGGGGGCCATGCCCGCCCACTCGTCTCTACCCTTTTTGAAGAATGGCTCCAGCGCCTCCATGTAGAGCGCGTAGCCCGCGTCGGTCGGGTGCACGCCGTCGGCGGCGAACGCCTCGAACGCGAGATCGCCAGCCAGCACTTTCTTGGCGACGCATACGCCCATGTTCACACTCGGGATACCGTACTGCTCGGCGACCTTCTCGTGATACCGCACTGCGAGGGGGAGGCGCCCCTCCTTGTAGTCATCGAGGTGGTTCTTGGCAATGGTGTAGAGGAAGACGATGTCCGCCGCGTTGTCGCGCGCCCAAATCTGCCGCACGATACCCTCCATCGAGGCGACGGTCTCTGCCTCTGGCTGCCCCCCGTCGTTCACCGCGAACTCGACGATGACCAGCGCCGCGCCGCCGTACATCGCGTCCCCCACGGTGCGGAACGCGCCCAGCCACGATCCTGTCCCCCCGAGGGCGGAATTGTTTTCCGCGAGCGTCGCGCCCGGGAAGTCCTCCCTGAAGCGCCTCATGGCGAGCGAGCGGTAGCAGAGGTCTGGCTTGCTCGCGCCCGCCCCCTCCGTGATGGACCCGCCGAAGAACGTGATCTTGGTGTACTCCTTCGTCTCTTGGCTTTTCTTGAATTTCGCGAACGCATTCGGGCATCCCCCCCGCCAGGCGATATGCTCCTGCGCGTGCACGCCGAACGCGAACATAACCCAAACAATAAATGCTTTTCTCATAATTCCTCCTTTTTCATTAATTTACACGCTTTCCTCTGCTGACGCAACCCAATCTTGCCACAATTGCAATTCACCAATTTTAGCGTTTAGAACAGTTAAAGAAATGGTGTATCCGTTGGACAGGTGTGCGGGTTTTCCAACCCGCCCTATTCTATTTGAGCGGACAGGAATGTCCGTACTCCATACCACATCTATCCGCCGTGTGCAAGGGGGGGGACCGTGTGACCTCTGGAGTGCGGCGGCTTGCCGACGCTTTCACGCGCGGGGCTCGCCCCGCGCGCCGTTCTCGGTGTCCGGGACGAAGGTGGAGTAGTAGGTGCTGCTGACGGTCTGGCCGCATTCGAGCAGGGGGGTCCCGTTCGTGGACGCGGACACCCAGACCCTGAAC
>WRML01000365.1 GCA_009777165.1 Kiritimatiellota bacterium | reverse complement strand
CGGGGGGGGGGCGCGGCGAGGCGCCGCCCCCCCCCCGTGATTGCCACTGGCACGGCGCGGAAGCTCTACACCCCCCCCTATCCGACATTGCTGTTCACGGGGGGGCCCTTCGCCTACCTGAAAATCGCGGACGGGTGCGACCACCGCTGCGCCTATTGCGCAATCCCGCACATCCGGGGGAAGTTCCGCTCGCGCGCGATGGACGGCATCGTGGCGGAGGCGCGGAGCATGGTCACGGCAGGGGTCCGGGAAATCAACCTGGTCTCGCAGGACTCGTTGATGTATGGCGCGGACCGCGCGGGGAAACCGCAGATCGCGGAGCTTGTCCGTCGCCTCGACGACATTGACGGCGTGTTCTGGTTGCGCGTGTTGTACGGGTACCCGTCGGGTGTGAGCGACGAGATTCTGGCGTTGCTCAACACCTCGCGCCACCTCTGCAAATACCTCGACTTGCCGATCCAGCACAGCCACCCTGAGATGTTAAAGGCGATGAACCGTTCGCCCGCGATCCGGGCGACGTCAGGCTTGGCCGCCCGTCTCCGCACGGCGGTCCCGGGTATCGTGCTGCGCACGACGTGCCTGGTCGGGTTCCCGGGCGAGACCGAGGCACATTTCGAGCATCTGCTGGAGACAATCGCGGAATCGGCGTTCGACCACCTGGGGGTGTTCGCCTACTCGCCTGAGGAGGGGACCCCTGCGTTCGGACGCGTCGCGCCCGCTGTCGGGGTGGTGGAAGAGCGTTGCGCGCGTGTCATGGCAACACAGAAGAAAATCGTTGCCAAACGCATGAAGGCGCTCGTCGGGACAACAGAAACGGCACTGCTGCTCCGCGAGTTGAAGCCCGGCACGTGGCTGGCGCGTCTGCCGCATCAGGCGCCGGAGGTTGACGGTGAGACACGTGTCACAGGGGGGGGCCTCAACACTGCCCAAGCCGGCGATTTCGTGAATGTCGAGATCACGGCCCGCAAGGGATATGACTTGAACGCCAGCGTGTGTGAGCGTTATTAACGCATCGTGTAGCGACGCTATCCAGTCGTTGTGCCGGTTCGCGCCAACGGCAACGGATACCATTGCTACTGAAGCTCGTCGCGGATGCGCTCGAGACGCTTGATGCTGTCGGCCAGCCCCCCCTCGCGGTTACGCAGAAGCCAGACGCGGCGGTGGTCTTCAATGAGATGATTCATTAGTCTTTGTATTTGCTCCTGCGTTTTTTCGGTTGAGGCAGTTTTGTCCAACATACCCCAACCTTTCATAACAGCTGCTTGTGTCAGGTGGATGGCGTGGCGCAGCTCTTGCTGTAAGATACTTTCGCGTTCAAAAAGGGGTTTTCCTCGTATCGCGCACAACAACCGCCGCCACCACGTAATCGTACGGAGAGGGTCGGGAAGCGATTTTTCGAGTTCACAAGTACGATGATAGACGTCCCGTAGCTTTTCCCACGTGACCCCCTCCGCGACGGGGCGCGTGAGGGGCTTGGACAGGATATGGAACAACTCGGTGCCGTTACCGCGCGTCGCGCCACAGAGACGGTAGACCTCGCCGAGCGCGAAGAGCGTCTTGCCGAGGCCCTCCGTGAGGTGCGCGTCGGCGGCGTCCGTCCAGGGGGCCCCCCGGTTGGTTTCGAGGCACCAGCTCAGTCCGGCGGCGACGGTGAGGCCGGGGAAGCTCAGCGCCAGCGGATGCCAGTGACCCCCGTCGCCCCAGTCGCACACGATGTACCCGCACGCGCCGTGCTTCAGCCCGTTCTCGGCGGCGGAGGTGAGGTTGGCGATCATGTTGTCCGTGCGCCCCCCCAGGCTGTTCCACGAGGAGGTGCCGGGGCAGACGCAGAAGGGGACCCCGGCGGCGGCGAATTTCGCGCCGTGTGCGTCGAAGGGGTGGTCGGCCTCGTAGCCCCACTCCAGCACGAGCGCGTCCTTGGGGATCTCCGGCACGAGCCCGGGATGGCTGATGATGATGTCGCCCCAGAACGCCATGCGGAAGCCGCGCTCGGCGAGCATCCCGTGCAGGCGCAGGAGGTAGTCGAGGTAGACCCTCCCCTCGCCGAGGCGCCCGATGTGTTGGCGCGAGCGGCCCCCCCCCCGCAGGTCGAACGTCTCGTCGCACCCGACGTTGAAGAGGCGCGAGGAGAAGTTGGGCAGGTACTCGTCGTAGAGCTCGGCGAGGAGGGCGAAGGTGCGGGGGTCGGTGGGGCAGAGCGCGGAGGGGGCCTCCTGCACCCCCCCCCACGGGAGGGGGGCCCCCCCCTGCGGAAGCTCGGCGAGGGGGAGGTAGCGCGGGTGCGCGAGCCAGCGCTCCATGTGCCCGAACGAGTTCTGGTTGGGAACAAGCTCGATGCACCGCGCGGCGCAGTGGGCGTCGAGGGCGTGGATGTCGTCCGCGGTGAGGGGGGAGGCGTGCTGCCAGACCTCGCGGTGGTTGCGGTAGGCGAAGGTGTGCTCGACGTACAGCTGGAGGTGGTTGAACTTCAGGTCCGCGAGGCGGTCAACGAGCCAGAGGAGGGTGTCGAGTGTGGGGACCTTGTCGCGGCTGACGTCGAGCATGACGCCGCGCAGGGGGAAGTCGGGGGCGTCCTCGATCTCGCAGCACGGGAGGGCCCTCCCCCCCGCGAGCCTGACGATTTGCGCGAACGTGACGGCGGCGTAGAACAGGCCCCCCCTGTCGGGCGCGGTCGCGGAGACACCCCCCCCCGTGATGGTGAGGCG
>WRML01000364.1 GCA_009777165.1 Kiritimatiellota bacterium | reverse complement strand
GGAAACCCGCCGCCCACGCATGGGCGACCACACGGGGGTTGAGCCCGGGCGCGACGCCGAACGCCGCGCCGTTCGCTTGCGCCAGGTCGAGCGCCTCCGCCGTCAACACCGTCCCAGCCCCCACGAGCATCTGCGGCCGCTCGCGCGTGAGGAGGCGGATCACCTCCGCCGCGACGGGGGACCGGAACGTGATCTCCGCGATCGGCAGCCCCCCCCCGATGAGCGCGTCCGCCAACGGCAACGCGTGGGCAATGTCGTCAATCGCAATGACGGGGACGACCTGGTAGCGCGACAACTCTTCAAAGTCAAACATGGTTTTAGTCCTCGATAATCACGCGGAAGCCGACGTCGAAGGGGCGCATCCAGCCGGGGTACCCCCACCGCCAGGTGGAGGTGGCGCGGATCTGACGGGAGTTCCAGGACCCCCCCCGGACGACCTTGCGCTCGTCCGCCTTCGCGTTGTTGCGGCCGTCGCCGTCGGCGTACGGGTAGGGGCGGTAGGCGGAGCGCGTCCACTCCGCGACGTTGCCGTGCATGTCGTGCAGTCCGAAGGGGTTGGGCTTGAAACTACCGACGTTGGCGAGGTGCAGGACCCCGTCGTTGAAGCGCGGGTCGCGCAGCTCGTAGTCGAGGATCGGGGGGGGGTTGCCCATCGGCTGCGGGTTCACGCCCTCGACCGCCAGCGCCTTGCGCTCCGCGCCGGCGAGGTTGGCGAAGGGGGCGAAGTCCGCGTTGAAGTCGCCGAACGACAGGGGGGTCTCGGTGCCGCCTCGGCACGCCCACTCCCACTGCGCCTCGGTCGGCAGCGTGACTTTTTTGCCCGTCTTCTTGCTCAGCCACTCGCAGTACGCCATGGCCTTCTCCCACGAGATGCGGATGGCGGGGAACTGGGTGTCCTTCTCCAAGTTCATGTAGTAGCCGCGATGCACCTGGTCCTTGTAGTGCATGTCGTACACGCCGTTGTCGTGCGCGGGGTCGAACGCCTTGAACTGCGCGACAGAGATTTCCGTGGTCGCCATCCAGAAGGGCTTGGCGATCCGCACGCCGGTCGCGGGGCGTTCGGCGGGGGTCTCGCTCTCCGAGCCCATCGTGAACTCGCCGGCGGGGATGCGCGCGAGCGTCATCGTCACGCCGTTGCCGAGGTCGAGGGTCATCTCCTTCTCGCCCGTGACGGCCTCGGCCCGCATGGGCAGCAGGTTATTCGGCGCAGACCGGGGGGGGGCCTTGACGGGCGCGGCAAACTCGGCCGGCTGGTAGGGGTTGACGATGAGGTCCGGGTCGAAGGGGTTGTTGGAGTACAGCCGCTCGAACTCACGGCGACGTTCGAGCCAGCGCTTGTTGGCGCCGCGCTCCACCCACGTGCCGAAGAACGGCACGTCCAGGTCGAGCCACGTCAGGACGCGGGCCCACTCCTCGTCCGACAACTGCACGTTGTGGTGCCCCTTGGTCAGCAGCTGCACCATCTCGGAGGTGTCGGCGTGGAACTCCAGGGGGGTGAGCAGATAGTAGTCGCCCTCGGGCCCGTTGCGGCGGAAGTAGGGGTGGAACGCAAGGTAGGACTTGGAGAAGCCCCAGTCGCCCCCCCCCCGGACGAAGCTGGGGATCTTCTGCCCGAGGGCGTTGGTGGCGGTCGCGTCGTCCGCATGGCAGCCCACGCACTTGCGGTCGAGGACGTTCTGTACCTCGCGCTCGAACGCGAAGCCGCGGCGGGGCCCGAACCACGGCTGGATCTGCTGAGGCTTCTTGCGCGAGGCGGCGGTGCGCTGGTTCGGCGACACCTTGTTCTGCTGCTCGTGGCATCCCACGCAGGAAAGCACCTCGCCCGGCATCCCGACGAACCAGGAGCGCATCAACTGCAGGCTCTTGCCCTCCGCATCAAGCGCCAGGATCGAGAGGGGCAGGTTGGCGGGGGCCTCGAACATGAACGAGCCGTCCGCCTCCACGTCCACCGTGCCGAGCATGACGCGCGGGTCCCAGGGCCCCTCGACACCGATGGTGTAATGCCCGCCGATGTTGCGCGGCGAATACTCGTAGTAGAACACGGTCAGCTTCTTCACCTTGTCCTTCGGGACGCCCGCAAGCCCCGGGCCGTTGTAGATACTCACGCAGTTGATGATACAGTTCGTCTTCGACTCATCCACGCGGTCGGGGATGGGCGCGGGCTGCTCCGGCCGCATCACGGGGAACGGCTCGATGATGTTGAGTTTCCCGTCCACCTCGATCGGGAACTGGTTGTCGTAGATGTCCACCAGCGCGAGCATGAAGCGGCTCTGGACGGCCGGGTCCTGCAGGGACACGAGGAACACCTCGTCCGACAGGGGGAACGGGTGGAGAAAGAACTGGTTGGCGTCGTTGGCCAGCTCGTCGCGCGTGTAAACGTAGATCGTCGTGTCGGTGTCGGGCTTGCGCTGGTCAATGGGCAGCAGCACCACCTGCTTGCCGTAGCCGGGCAGTTGCTGCACCACGCCGTCCACCTCGTGGCGGCCGCGCTCCACGTCGAACAGGTACAGCCGCCCCTTGCGCGCCACACCATGATGCCCGGTCACGACGCCGATGAACTTTGTGGACGATCCCGGCAACGGGCGCGCGTAGAAGAGCGAGTTGGGCCAGTAGGAGTTCGAGCCGTAATACTCCTGCTGGTCCGAGCCGTCCGGGTTCATGGTCATCAGCACGCGGCTGAAGTAGTGCGCGGTCTCGGTGTACTCCCAGC
>WRML01000363.1 GCA_009777165.1 Kiritimatiellota bacterium | reverse complement strand
CTGTCATCGGCATCGGGGGGGGGCCCGCATGTGACGGGCAGGTGCTGGTGATGCATGACCTGCTGGGGCTCTCGCTCTCCCCCCCCCCGAAGTTCGTGAAGGTGTACGCGTCGCTGGCGGATGTTATGAGGACGGCGCTGAGGGTGTATAAGGAGGATGTCGAGCGCGGGCGTTTCCCTGCGCCGGAGCATTGCTACGGAAAGGAAGGCTAGCGAATGAGTCGGTTATCGGTGTACTCCCCCGCAGCTTAAGCAACGGTCCATGTTTCACTGTTCGCGAAAAGGAATCCGGTTATGCGTCAAACCCTAGAGGTGTATGGATATGCCCCGCACGTCACGTGAAGATGTTGTGATTACTGGGGTGTCGTGTCGTTTCGCGGAGTCGCCGGACACAGGGGCGTTCTGGCGCACGATCATGCAGCGCCGGGCGATGTTTACGCCGTTGGCGTTGGGGGGGGGAGAGGGCAAGGTGCGGCAGTCTTCCGAAAACCTCGCAGACAAGAGTGTCTGCGGCGCCGTAACGACTCTTTTCGACCTCCCATTCCCGACACATTCGGCGCAACTTCATGACCTTTACGCTTACGACCCGAGCGACCAACATATCCAGCGCGCGATGACTGCGGGGGAGAATCAGGATGTGTTCTTTATCGTGCAGCTCACGATTGATGCGTTGCGTGACAGCGGGTACACGGTGAGCAGCCTTCCGACGGACAGGGTTTCATTGTGTCTGGGATATGTGCCGCAGTTTAACGCGGCATCGGTGAACTGGCTCCAGCATACGTTGTTCCTGGATCAGACGGTCGAGGTGATTCATAAGTTTTTCCCGCACGCGGATCCGGGGCAGCTTGTTGGCGTGCGCGCGCAATTGTCGTCGTCGTTGCCGAAGCCGTCGTCGTATGCGTTCATGTCGGCGTTCAACTGCTCGATGGCGGCGTGGGTGGCGCACCTGCTGGGTCTGGCGGGACCCTCGACGTTGCTGGAGGGGGGGGGGGGGTCGGCGCACCAGGCGATCCAGTCCGCGATGGATGATCTCTTGATGCGCCGTTCGGACATCGCGATCGCGGGGTCTGTGCAGCCGCCGCTGAACCTGCCGATGCTTCAGGGGCTGAGTGGCGCGATGACGTTCTCGCGTGCGAAACGCCTCCAGCCGTTCAGCCGTGAGAGCGACGGGACGCTGCCGGGTGAGGGGGGGGCGGTGTTTGTGCTGAAACGCTTGAAGGACGCGCTCCAGCAGAACGACAACATCTATGCGATTGTGCGCAGCACGGGGATTGTCGCGGCGTCGCTGGAACATCGGTGGAAGGTATCGCTGTCGCCTAGGCAGATGGAACGTACGGTGGGTCGTGCGTTGCGGAAGGCAGACCTTACGCCGGATTTGATTTCCTACATCGAGGCGCACGGGGGCGGTGTGCCGCACATTGACCAGACGGAGTTGGATGTGTTGCAGAAGGTGTTTGGCGAGCGTAAGGCGACCTCTCCGCGCGTCGGGGTAGGGGCGGTGAAGGGGAATGTCGGGAACACGCTTTGGGCGGCGGGCGCGGCATCGTTCCTGAAAGCTGTGTTGGCGATCTACCACCGCGTGTTGCCGCCGAACGTCGAGATTGAGAAGCCCTATCCGCGGCTGGCCTCCGCGAAGTCGCCGCTGTATCTGCTGACCGAGGCGCGTCCGTGGGTCCGCGGCGGCAAGTCCGCGCCGCGACGGGCTGGCGTGATGGCAGTGGACTTCACCGGGACAAGCGCGGCCGCGGTGTTGGAGGAGTACAGGGGCTGATCGCTACCGCGTTTCCAAGTATCGATTCGACTCGAATCAATACTCGGAACAGAAAAATAAGCCGTCACCTCGATGGCAACTAACGCAACAGCGGCAGCAGACTCCCCCGGTCGTCGGTCAGCATACGGATGTCGCGCACCGCGTTCCAATCAACGGCGCGGACTTTTTCGGGACGGGGGGGGGCGGCAGACGACACCGGCTGGCTCATCATGAAGACCCAGATGGACCCGGCCGTGACAGCGGAATCCGAGTAGCCGATGATGCCTTGCGCATAGACGCCCAAATCCCCCGCGACCGCCTTGCACACGGGCAGCAGGTCAATGTGCCAGTTGCTGATATGCACCGCGAGTCTGCCCCCGGGGGCGAGACGGTCGAGGTACAGCCGGAACGCCTCGCGCGTCACGAGGTGGTACGGCACCGCGTCGCCGCTGTACGCATCAATGACCAGCAGGTCATAGGGGGGGTCCCCTGCCGCGCGCTCGGCCTCCAGCATCCGCCGCGCGTCGCCGGGGATCAGGCCAATGGCGCACCGCGCGTCCGGCAGGAACGAGAACAGCCGCGCGTCCGTCGCGATCCTCACGACCTGCGGGTCAATCTCGAAAAAGCGGAAGAGGTCCCCCGGCCGCCCGTACGCCGCCAGCGTCCCAGCCCCCAGCCCCACGACCCCGACGTTCATGGGGTCCCCCTGCTGGTAGCGCGGGTGTTCGAGGAACGCCAGCCCCCCCCCTGTCGCACCGAAGTAGGTGGTCGGCACGCGCTGGTACGAGGGGGTGCGGACCTGCAACCCGTGCGTCGTCTGCCCGCACCACAGGTAGTTGACGGGGAACCTCCCCCCCCCCCCCACATCCCCAACCTTTTGCGCCCCCCCCCCGCCCCCCCAGAAATTGGGGCTCCTGAAAATCCTCTTCCCCTGCGAGGGCCGCCCCCCCCCAAAGGGCCGG
>WRML01000362.1 GCA_009777165.1 Kiritimatiellota bacterium | reverse complement strand
ATCCTCGACGGCGACCCCCGCGCCCGCGAGACTCGCGAGCAGCACGTCGCCCACGACCCCCCTGACCTGCGCGTCCCAGAGCACCATGACCCGCGTCCCCAACTTGCTGACGAGCGCCCCTGCCTCGCCGATTGCCCCTGCCCCCTGCACATAGCGCCTCGGCGCGATGAAAACCTTATTCATACTACCTCCTTCTTTTAATAAGACAAATTCGAGTATACATGATTCCCTTCTGAAGGGGAAGCATACAGAATAGTCTAATCAAACATCAAACATGGTGTCGCGGTTCAAGCTGTTTTACCCAGTGGGATAGTCAAGCGCTTCGGGAATCATCACCTGCGTAATGGCTTGGGCGGCACGGTCTTTTGCAAGGCGGGTACCGGCAAGCGACATGCCGATTGCGTTGTGCAACGTTTGGAACGCCACGTATTCACCTGTCAACGCATGACACGAATGTTCACGAATGTTGATATCCGTGTCCTTCACGTCCATGCGATAACGAGGAGTCATTTCATTTCTTCTGGCGTAGCCGTAGAAAATCTCGGCGCAGATGCGCCCGACCTCACCCGCCGCCCGCGCGTTTTGCACCGCGCTCAAATCTGTGAAGGTGTTGATGTAGCCGTCAATCTCCGGGCCGATGACAGGATGCTCTGCGCCCTTCGCCGCAAGCTCTTGCACATCGGACAGGAATGAACGCGCCGCAAGCAACCACGCGATTGCATCCGCCATTGGGTACAGCACCCCGTGGCGGGTGTTCTGCGAGAGCGGACGACCATTCGCATCTTTCGCGGTATCGAGCCATGTGCGCATCCAGCGCCAGAGTTCGAGTCCGGCGACCAGTGCCTCCGCGCCGGTCTCGGGCTTCGTTGTCGCAAGGGCGTTGAGTTCCGCAATCCACATGTCGACCTGCGCGAGGAAAACCTCGTTGTTCATGGTCACGCTGATTTGACGGCGCTGCACGACTTCGGGACCCTCGTAGGTGGCTTCGAGTTGCGCGTCGGTCCATTTCTGAAAGAGAAAGCCGGGGCAGTCCTCGGTGATGCCGTAACCGCCCATCATGCTCACGGCCTCGCGAAGCATGGTCGCTCCGTAGCCCGTGTCCCACAGCTTACACGCCGGACATAACACATTGGCGATCGCGCTAAGCCAGACGTACTGCACAAGCGGGTCGGCTTGGAGCTCGGCGATACGGGCGGCTCGCGAGGACGCTCGCCCTCCATCTTTGAGAAGCCCGAGCAGCTCGATGGCATCGGCCTGCGGTTTGCGAAGCGCTTTCATCAACGCGCGTCCCTTGATACCGTGTTCCGCGAAAATGCGGTGCGCCTCGGTCTCGACGGGGGTGAGCAGATCGAACCAGCGGGCGGTCTCGAAGCCGAGCGACGTCGCGGCCTCGCCTGTTGCCCAGACATCCGCGAGACGGTGCAGGGAATCTTCCTTCATCTGCAGGCCGAGATCGTAGCGCGGTGATCCCGCCTCGATACCTGACGCGCCACGGAAACGGTTACGCTGGTAACGGATGATGGGCTCGATAGCGGAGAGCAGCTTGGCGGCGGTCATGATGCCGACGGTCACGCGGGTTCGCGCAAACACGGCTTCAATGATTTCGCTGTGCGTGAGATTTGGGACGATGACACCGTCCCTGATTGTGTAGCCCCCGATGATGCGGCTGGCAGGGATTTTGAGATTGAAGATCGGGTCATGCGTGTTGGAAAGCTGATGCACCATCTTGAGTGTGGGGGCCCCCCGGTCGTACACGCCCTCATCACCCTCCTCCAGGATGACCATGCACGACGACTTGATACGCGGGTCGGCGGTGTCAACCGCCGCCGTGACGAAATCCGCGACACCCATGTTGGTGATGAAGCGTCCGCGTTTCTCGACCTGGAGCATCGGTTCTTCACCGTCCTTCCACTCAGCGACCGTCAAGCGGCCGCTCAGCATGCCCGTGTCAACGCCGACGTAGGGCAGGGGTTCTGTCAGCGCAAATGCGCCACGCCAGACCTTGCGGTCTTCGCCCGGCTGGGCGGGGGCGCAGGCCCGCATATACTTCTCGCGTTGTTCGGGGGTTCCCTTCTCGACGATGGGACCCAAGGCGAGGTTGTTGACGAGGCTCGTGGTCGTCGCGCCGCCGTCAACCCACGCGAGCTCGAACGCGATGAGCGCCAGCGCGAGGTTGCGGGGACCCTCGATGATACCGCCGAACTCCATATCCAGCCCTGCCGCAGTCACGCCCGACACGTCGAACGCCCAGTACATCTCGTTCTTGGCGTCTGTCCACGCATGTGTGTTGCGTTCACCGTTGGCGACCAAACGGGCGATCAGCCCACGCGCCACCGACCGCGTCCCCATGACCGCCATCTGCATATCGAAACGGTTCGCGTAACGCCACATTATTTGGCGGACCTCATCACCCGGCAACATCTTCATCATCGGAACAGAATCATTCGTCATTATCATTTCCCTCATTCGATCGCCCTGCAAACCTGTTACAACGCATTTTTCACGTGTAAGTTATACCTGATTTCGGCGTGAGAATGCAAGCAGAAGTTGATGGCAGGGGAAATGACAGGGGAAATGACACCGTGCAGAACAATACAAAAAGCGGCTTTTCCGGGGAGGGGAAAAGGGCTTTCCATACAAACATCACAATGCCCCCCTCGGGGGGGGGGGTGAAAATCAACGAAAGGACACAGTCGTTCTTTCCGTTCTTCATGGCCGGGG
>WRML01000361.1 GCA_009777165.1 Kiritimatiellota bacterium | reverse complement strand
ACGCATCCGCCCGTTACGCCGCATGGCTGGGCGACTACCCAAACTCCAAGCTGCGCGAGCGGGCGTCGGCGCAATACGCGTCCGCGCTTTGGTCCGCCAACCGTTTCGCCGACGCGGTCAGGGAGGGGGAGGCGTTCCTCGCCGCCTACCCCAAGGGCCCCTTCCGGAAACCTGTGCAGGAGACCCTGGACAGGGCGCGCGCGGATTTGAAAAGCCAGCAGGACCGCGCCCGGCAGGTTGCGGAGAGGAAAAAGGACACCGACCCCCTGCGGCAGACGCTGGAGAGGGCCGAGGCGAGCCTCGGGAAGAAACGCTACACGGACGCGCTCAACGGCTTCCTCCAGTTCCAGAACCGCCAGACCCACCCCCTGTGGGGGCGCGCGTGGCACGGCTACGGGCAGACGGCCATGGCGCTCGGGGACACGGGCAAGGCGCTGAACGCCTGGGAGGAGGTCATCCGCCGCGCCGCGTCCTTCCCGAACACCCTCTGCGCAACCGAGTGCCGGCACGCCAGGGCCGGCTACTTTTTCGAGGAGCTCGCCGAACCCGCCAAGGCCCTCCCCGACTACCTCGCGCTCCGCGACAGGGTGCCGCCCAAAAAACGCCCCGACAGGGCGCTGGAGCAACGCATCGGGCTGGTCCTGCTCGCGCTCGGCAGAGGGGGGGAGGCAAAGCCGGTGTTCGAGGCGCTGAAAAAGGCGGAAGCCGCAGACCCCGTCCGCGCCCTGCACTGGGACAGGCTGATCGCCTCCTGCGACTCCCCCCCGCCCGTGTTCGTCGCCGCCGACACCAGCCGCAGGGCGTTCGCCGTGCGGGTTGCCGCGGACGCCCTGTTCGCCGCCGAGCAATGGAAACTTGCGGAAAAGACCTACCGCAAGGCACTTGATGCGGACATCAAGGGCAACGATGCGGCCTGGTGCGAGATGCAACGCGCGCGCTGCCTCGCCAACGCGGGCGACCACCGGGGGGCCCTGACGGTTTACGACGGGTTCAAGGGGAAATACCGCAAGAGCGCCTGGGCGAGCGACGCCCTGCTCCGCGCGGGCGTGCTCTGCGCCGGCCCCATGGGCAACTCCAAAAAGGCTGCCCGCTATTTCAGGGACATTTTAGAGCTGTGTCCCGACGGCAGACGCGCAGAGTCTGCGCTCCTGCACCTCGCCACGCTCACGTGGTGGGACAGGGAATGGCAGGAGGCAGACCGCCTCCACCGCGAGTTTCTACGGAAATACCCCGAGACGCCTTTGAAGGAGGAGTTCGAGATGTTCCGCCTTCCGCTCATCGCGAAACGGAAAACCCCTTTCCTGACATCAGAGGAGGCGGCATCGCGAGAGCGTTCCGGAAAAGACAACGGAAATCCGTGAGAACGAAAAACCGAAAAGGAACCGAAAAGGAGAAAAACCGAATGACACCACGTATCAAATCTGCTATTATTCCTGTCGTACTGTTGGGTGTTTGTGTTTCAAACGCCCAGCAGCCGAACTACCCGAATGTCTTTTATACCGTGAAACTGAAACCGGACAAAAAGGAGCGTGTCGCATTCCACCTCACGGAAGCGTCCTATACGCACCTGTTTCTCGTCCCTGCCGAGAAAACAGGATACCACAAGATTACGGATTCAAAGATTTACATGCAGGATGACCTCCTGTGGCACCGGGTCCGCGCGACGGACAGGGAACATTACTATGCCATTGACTCCGCCACCGGCCCCGCGTACTCCAGCAAGGAGTTTGTGACAATCACAGGACATCTGGGCAATGACGACAACGGCGGCGGCAACAGCCGAGCCCCACAGTTCCGCGTCATCGTCCCGTCGGTGGACATTGACTGGGTGTCGCAGCTGGACGAGGCGAAGGAGGACACGTTCGTGCAGTTCTGCCCCCTGACGTCGGACACCAACTTTTGGAGCATCGTCGAGATCAAACACCCCCGCGATGACTACCCCATCGCGGATCCGATTGTGACCGTCAAATGGGACAAGCCTGGCCTCATCCGCCTTGTGCGCGAGAGCGACCGTATGCCGCTCGCGAGCGGCTTCACGATTGATTTCCGCCAGGACACCGAGAAGCAGCGGTTCTGGGTGGAGCCGTTCGACATCACCCCGCAGGGGTTTGAAATCTGGGTCGAGGGGCTGATCGACAATCAGGAAAACCGGAAGCCCGTTGAGCGCATCCCCATTGACATCGTCAAAGGGCTCGTCTTCAAGGCTGAGCTGACGAACATCAAGTTCAACCACGACCCCAACGCCTCCACCAACGATGCCGTGAACATCCGCCCGGACTTCGCCGGCCCCCCCTACGACCTCTCCGGCGGCGAATGGGCAGTTGACCTGGGCCTGGGCGCCAAGAACTTCCCGGTCTGCTACGTCACCAACCGCAGCGTGACGGTCCAGGCGAGGGTGGACTTCATCGCCAACCCGAACATCCTCTCCAGCGCCGTCGTCCGCGCGGTCGCGATTGACAACGGTAGCGAGACCTGCCTGGGCGACATCGCGCGGACGAACGTGGCGGTCAACCCGCAGACGATGGCATGGAACTACTCGACGTTCCAGGTCGTGGGCAAGACGCCCGGCGCGGTCGGTCTCGCGAGGTCCAACCAGTGGATCTGGGTGGTTGAGAAGATTAACGGGATGGCTCTCGAGAAGTCCTTCCCGTTCTGCACCTCCGGCGTCCACAGGGTCTACACCATCCTCGATGAGCCCAAGCCGCCGTGGGACAACACGCCGAACAACCCGC
>WRML01000360.1 GCA_009777165.1 Kiritimatiellota bacterium | reverse complement strand
TCGGGCACGGCCCCCCGGCGGGGGGGGGGGGGGCTGGTGTTCACGGGGGGGCGGTGGCGCGACGGGGCCTGCCTGGCGGACACCCTGCAGCCGGGCGCAGTCATCTCGCTCTACAACGAGCCTGGCACGATTTTCGACATCCCCTTCCAAGCCGCGCAGGGGGCGGTGTTCGGGCGCGTCTCGCTCGCGCGGGCCCTCCCCTACGGCGAGGTTCTTGAAATCACGCTGACCCCCCTCCCCACGAAAGACGGGGGGCCCCGGGTCAAGCAGCTGAACGTCCTCGCCGCGCAGGAGGGGGGGGAGTGGGCCATCACCTGTTCCGGCGCCGACGGCACCGTCCTGCACAAGGGGGGCCTCCCCGACACGCTCGCATGGATGAAGTCCGAGGACGGGGCCGGGCGCGACCTGTTCGTCACGCTGAACATGAGCGACGACCTGCCGCTCGCGAAAGCGGCCGAGGTGGCGCGTGTCTTCTGGATGCTGGAGGGCAAGGGCATCAAACTCGACGGGCAGGGCGAGGGGGGGGTCTACCCCCGCGCGTTCCTCCCGCAGGAGAAATGGCGCGAGCGCGAGGGACGCACCCCCCAGCCGTTCGAGATACACATCACCGCCAGCGCCGACGGGGGCCCCCCCGCGAAGAAGCTGACGTTCATCGAGGAGGACTGGACCGTCGAGGGCCTCGACCCCAAGCTGACCCCCCGCGACTACCCGTTCGACGCGTGGGACGAGCTTCCCGCGCTCGTCGCCAAGGCAGGGGGGGAGGACAACAAGGTCGAGCTGCTGTTTGTCTTCGCGCCCGCCGGGGCCCCCCTCAAGACGTTCATGCCCGCCATCCGCGCCCTCGCCGACCGCCTCCCGCTGGTGTATGTTTTTGGCGATTAAAAATTCCGCTTGCGTTCCCGATGTGTTTTTAAGGTAATCTGTTTTCCCTGTTTTCCACACCATGAAAGTAGCTCTCGCATACCCGCCGTTGCCCTCCGAGAAAGGCGTTCCGCTCCTCGGGCAAAACCGCCAGTTCCAATGGTTCAACCGCCCCGTGTTCATCTACCCCGTCGTGCCCGCGTACGCCGCGACACAAGCGAAGCGCGCGGGGCATGATGTCGCATGGCTCGACGGCATCGCTTCGGGATGGACCCCAGAGGAATTCGACGCGAGGCTCGCCGCGTTCGCCCCCGACGTGATCGTCATCGAGACCAAGACCCCCGTCGTGAAACGCCACTGGCAGATCGTCAGGGACCTCAAAGCCAAGTACCCCGCCATGGTCATCGTGATGGTCGGCGACCATGTGACCGCCCTGCCGGAGGAGACCCTGGGGAACTGCCCCGCCGACTTCATCCTGACGGGGGGGGACTACGATTTCCTGCTGGTCAACCTGCTCGACCATCTCGACAAGGGGGCCCCGCTGGAGGCCGGCATCTACTGGCGCGACAAGGGGGGGACCGTTTGTAACAGCGGCCCGTTCCGCCTCGACCACGATTTGAAGACCCTGCCGTGGATTGACCGCGACCTCACGCAGTGGCGGCTCTACGCCGAGAAGAACGGTAACTTCTCGCGCATCCCTGGCACCTACATCATGTCTGGCCGCGACTGCTGGCACGGCAAATGTACCTTCTGCTCATGGACGACCCTCTACCCCTCCTTCCGCACACGCACCCCCCAGGACGTGTGCGACGAGATCGGGCACCTCATCGAGCATTACGGCGTGCGCGAGATCATGGACGACACCGGGTGCCTCCCGGCTGGCGCGTGGCTCCGTACGTTCTGCGAGGAGATCATCCGGCGCGGCTACCACAAGAAAATCCGCATCGACTGCAACATGCGTTTCGGCGCGTTGGACGACGGCCTCTGCCGTCTCATGCGCAAGGCGGGCTTCCGCCTCGTGCTGTTCGGGCTGGAATCCGCGAACCAAGCCACGCTCGACCGCCTCATGAAGGCGGTTCAGGTGGAAGACATCGAGGAGGGGGCGAGAACCGCCGCAAAGGCCGGGCTGGCCGTCCACGTCACCGTCATGCTCGGCTACCCGTGGGAGGGCGAACAGGAGATCGCGAACACCGTCCGCTTTGCCCGCCACCTGCTCCGCAAAAGCTACGCCTACACGCTCCAGGTGACGATGGTCATCCCCTACCCCGGCACACCGCTGTTCCGCGAGCTGGACGAGGGGGGGCTCCTCCTAACACGCGACTGGGACGACTACGACATGCGCACGCTCGTGATGAAATCCGGCATCCCGGAGGACCGCATCAAATCCGCGATACGCGACATCTACCGCGCGTTCCTCCATCCCGAGACCGTTCTCCGCCGTCTCCTCGCCATGCGTTCTCCCCTCGACGACCTCACCTTCTTCTGGCGCGGCTTCTGGCACCTGATCGGCCACCTGCGTGACTTCACGTGACACCCCGGGTCGCACCTGCGCCCACATGGTCCCCTGTGTTGGAGCGTGGCGATTCTACAGGCCTTGCCCGCAACACTTCTTATACTTCTTGCCGCTCCCGCAGGGGCAGGGGTCGTTGCGGCCGACGTTCTTCACCGTTGCGGACGGCTGTGCGCGGGAGACCTGCTGCGGCTTGTTCATCGCCTCCAGCATCGCGTCGAAACTCTGCACCGCCGATGCCGGGACATCGGCAGCAATCGGACGCTGCGGCGCTTCCGAGGAGGTCGTTTGCACTCCCCCCGCCAGCATATTGAGGTCGGTGGGCACGGTTTGGACACGGGCGGGGCCCCCCGCCAGACGCTGGA
>WRML01000359.1 GCA_009777165.1 Kiritimatiellota bacterium | reverse complement strand
GGGGGAGGGTCCAGTCAATGGACTTGAAGCACTGCTCGATGTGAAGGCGGCGGGGTTTGCCTTGGCCGCCGATGCGGTCCCAGTCGTAGAGGCGGAAGGTGGTGTTGGAGTTCTGCTGGACCTCGTAGATCAGGCATCCCTCGCCGATGGCATGAACAAGCCCCCCGGGGATGAACAGGGTCCCCCCGGGCGTGGCACGGTGCGTGATGAGGAAGTGGTCGGCGGTGCTGTTCCCCACGGCCTCGCGAAGGGCGTCGGGGGTGGTACCGGGACAGAAGCCGGCGTAGAGGGAGGGGGGAGAAGTGCTACCGTTCTGAAGTTCTGAAGTTCTAACCTCCATCGTGGGGTCGAGCAGGTACCACATCTCGGTTTTGGGTTCGCCGTTGGTGAGTTCGGCGTTGGCGTTGGAGGGGTGGACCTGGACGCTGAGTTTCTCGCGCGCGTCAATGAGCTTGAAGAGGAGGGGGAAGCGGAGGGGGTCGGGGGCGCGCGTGCCGACGAGCGCGGCGCCGTAGAGGGCGGTAAGGTCGGAGAGGGTACGCCCGGACAGGGGGCCCCTCTGGACGATGCTGTCGCCGTCCTTGTGCGCGGCGATCTCCCAGGACTCGGCGCAACGCTCGGGGGCGCCGGCGCGCGCGTAGAGAGGGGGGAGGCGGTTTCCGCCCCAAAGGTAGTCTTTGTAGACGGGTTTGAAGAGGAGGGGGGTGGGGAGGGTAATCATAGGTAGTAGGTCGTGGGAGGGGAGAAGTTCTGAAGTTCTAAAGTTCTGAAGTTCTGAAGTTCTACCGTTCTACAGTTATGCGTGTCCGCGCCGAAGGGCACGGTTTCCGAAGGAACTTTAGAACGCTCGAACGTTAGAACTTGAAAACTTCCCGGGATGGTGGGCGCGGAGGGGGTCGAACCCTCACGCCTTGCGGCACAGGAACCTAAATCCTGCGTGTCTGCCAATTTCACCACGCGCCCGTTCACAGGGAGTCGTCCTCGTCTTCCTGCCAATAGACATCGACGTCGTCGCCACCGGCCCTGACCGTCGGCCAGGTCGGGGCCGGGGGGAGCCCCTTCTTCTGCCGCTTCGCGGCTTCCGCGGCTTCTTTCTCCGCGCGCTTCTGAAGCATCTTGGCACGCTCCTCGTACAGTTTCTCCTGCTCGCGCTTGGCCTTGTACTCGGCATCCTCAGCCGCCCATTTCCGGATCTCGCGGTCTTGGATCTCCTTGGCGGACATGGGGTCTGCCAGCGGGCCGCTCGACCAGCCCTTGTCGCTCCACGGGCGGGGGTCGGAGAGGGTGAGCTTGCGGCGCTCCGCTTCGGCCAGCAGCGACGCGCTGTCCTCAAACACGTAGGGCGTGAGGAAGACGAGCAGCTCGGAGCGGATCTCGGTGTCCTTGACGCTGCCGAAGAGCCAGCGCCCGATCCAAGGGATGTCCTTGAGGATGGGGATGCCGTCCTCGCTCTTGATGGATTCGCTCCCGACGAGGCCACCCAAGACGGCGGTCTGCATGTTCTCGACGGAGACGTCGGCCTTCAGGAGGCGCTTGTTGATGGTGGGGTATTTGTCGCCGCCGACATCCTGGTCGGGCCCGACGGTGGAGAAGTCTTGGTCCACGGTGAGCACGACGGTGCCGTTGGGGTTGATGCGGGGGGTGACCTTGAGGATGAGGCCGATGTCTTTCTGCTCAAAGTCGGGGAGCTCGTAGTAGGCGCTGTAGCCGCCGCCGCCGCTGACGCGCATGCCTTTGTAGAGGTAGCGCATGGTGGTGACCTCGATGCTCGCGTCTTTGTTGTCAACGGTGAGGATCACGGGGGAGGAGAGCACCTTGGCGTGGCTGTCGGTTTTGGCGGCCTGAATGAGGGCGCTGATGTTGAGCTTGTCGGAGTGGAGGAAATAGTTGATACCCCGGTTCAGGACGTGGCTCGCCGCGGAGAGGACCTCGTTCGTGCCGGACGCGCCGGAGGCGATGCCGGTGAGGCTGCCGAGGAGGGACATCCCGGTGCCGCCGCCGCCGGCCCCCTTGTCCTTGTCGTTGCGCATGGTGTAGTCGTTGGCCGCCTTGCCGAGGACCCAGTCCATGCCGGCGGTGATGCCGTTGCTCAGCTCGACCTGGATGACGACGACCTCAATCAGCACCTGCGCGAGCCGGATGTCCATCTTGGTGATGACGTCTTGGATCGCCGCCAGGTCGCCCCTGCTGCCCATCATGATGATGGCGTTGGTGCGCTTGTCGGAGAGGATCTTGATGTTGTCCTTGCTCAGCTGGGCGAGCGAGGAGGCGCTTCCGTCTGCCGCTGCGGCTGCGGCTGCGGCGGCGTTGCGGGCGGCTTCGATCCGCGCGGTGACGTCGGCGAGCCTGCCGCCACCCGCGGAGTCCGCGGGGGCACCTGGTGTGGTGGCACCGGGGCGGCCTGTTGCGGTTGCGGGGGTTGTCCCCGTGCCTTGCCGGGGCGCCGTGCCGCCGATGAGCTCGTTGAGCTTGGTGGCGACCTCCTCGGCATCGGCGTATTCGAGGCGCCTGACGTCAACCTTCACGGGGGGGTCTGTGGCGACATCGAGTTCCTTGATGATGTCGTCAAAGAACGTCATGTTCTCTGGCTTGGTGGTGACGATGAGCTTGTTGGTGCGCTCGTCCGCCATGATGTGGACTTTGCCTTTGATCATGCCGCGCTCGGCCTCGCCCATGGCCGAGGTGAGCGTCTCGTTGGGGGTGGGGGTGGCGGCGGCGGGTAGGCGCTGGTTGACCAAGCCTGGC
>WRML01000358.1 GCA_009777165.1 Kiritimatiellota bacterium | reverse complement strand
CCACCCCGTGCCCCATCGGTCCCCCCTGCGCCGGTGGGGGCCCCTTTTCCTACGGACATGGGGGGAAGGATGTTTTTCTACCGAGAGACACATCCCTAACGGGATGTAAGAATGGAACACGTTTAACGTTAATTCACTATAGCTGTCATCGAAATCGCGTAGGAATCGTATTTCTGGAATCGCATTCCTGTGTTTCTGTACATTCCTGATGTTTTAGGCTTGACGGAATCCATCAACTTGCGGAAAATAATTCCTCAATTTTTGCGTGCTTTGTTATTGCGAGGAACGATATGGGGATTGCCACTGACCATGAGGTGCGACGTAATGCGATTATCACCACGTCAATCCATCTCTTTAAACAAGATGGCGAGTGTCCATGCAATCCGCTTTCGCGTCTCTACGCCTCTGCGAGAAATAAGTCTGTCTGTCTCATCGCATTCGTCCTCGCCTGTCTCGTTACTCGCAACGACGTTGCCCAGCAGCCCCCCCCGGTGAAACCGGAACGCACACCCATCACGGTTGACCAGCCCGAATGGGGGGAGGGTATCGGCGCGGAGAACGCGCAGGCGGTGTGCGTCTCGGTCGCGAAGACGTTCCTCTTGCACGGGGGGGTGGCGTCGGCGGGCTCCATCCTCGTGCGCCAGAACAAAGACCCGTGGCCCATCGCGCTCACCGACCCCGCGCCGGGGGGGGAACGCGTCATCTTGCTGGCGACGTCCGGGACATACTGGAGCCAGCTGGCGTACCAGTTCGCGCACGAGTATTGCCATGTGCTCACCACGCATTGGACGGTTCCGGTCAAGCATAAGAACATGTGGTTTGCGGAATCGCTCTGCGAGCTCGCCTCAATCTGGTGCCTTGACCGGATGGGCGCGGACTGGCTCGACGGGGGGGCCCCCTATGGGAATTGGAAATCCTACGGCCAGGCGTTGAAGGACTATGTCGCCGAGCACACCAAGGACACGCCGACCTTCAAGACCCCCGAGGCGTTTGCGGCGTGGCTCAATTCCAATCTCGATGACTTTTATGCGGACGCCACGAACCGCGAGCGCAACAAGGTCGTCGCCGTCCGTCTCCTGCCGCTCTTCCGCAACGACCCGGCCCTGTGGCAGGTGGTTCTGTACCTTAACGACGGGCTCAGACGCGACGACGATTTCCCGGCGCACCTCCGGCAATGGCATGCCTCCACCCCCCCCGTACTCCGTCCCGCCGTCGTGAAAATCGCCGCCGAGATGGGCTTCGCAGTGAATACCAACGAAGACAACAAACCATGAACATTCGCGCAGGAAGCGAGATTGGGGGCATTTCGCATTTCGCGTCAAAAACATGTTTCATCCGTGACGAAACAAAACTGTATCCGTCGCGAAATTAGGCTTGGTTTACGGCCGGGGATTCGGTATATTATTCGAAACCTTATTAAGGGTAGTAAGGGAAAAAGGAGAATTGACGATGAAACGGATCGGCTGGATGGTTACGTTGACAGTAGGGGCTTACGTGGCACAGGGGGGGGATTGGACACAGTGGCGCGGGAGTAACCGCGACCTGATCGTGACGGAGACGGGCCTGCTGAAGGCGTGGCCGGAGGGGGGGCCCAAACAACTGTGGCAGATTGACCTGCCGGGCGACGGGTACTCGGAGCCGATCGTCGTGGACGGGATCTTGTACATCACGGGCAATGAGGGGGAGAAGCGGGACCGCACGGGCTTCCTCTACGCGATGGATGCGAAGATGGGCAAGGATGAGACGAAGCGGTGGAAGATCACTTACGGGCCGGAGTGGAGCGGGGGGGACGGGCAGTACCCGCTCGCGCGCACCACCCCGACCCTGGTGGGCGACGTGCTGTACGTGACGTCCGGGCTGGGGGGGCTCTCGTGCATCAGCGTCAAGGAGAAGAAGGTCGTCTGGCAGGTGGACACGTTCAAGGCGTACGGCGGCCGCAACATCACGTGGGGCATCGCGGAGAACCCGCTGGTGTATGACGGCAAGGTCATCACCCAGCCGGTGGGGGCGGACGCGTCCGTGGTCGCGCTTGACGCGAAGACGGGGGCCCTCGTCTGGAAAAGCCAGGGGCTGAGCGAGAAGAGCGCGTACTGCTCGCCCGCGCTCATCACCCTCAACGGCAAGCGTCAGGTCGTGACCCAGCTCGAGAACCATGCCGTGGGGCTGGACGCGGAGACGGGGGCCCTGCTCTGGAAGCACCCGCACCGCAACCAGCACGCGGTCCACCCGAACACCCCCCTGCTGTTCGACGGCAACAAGATCTTCATCTCCTCGGGCTACAGGCTCGGCTCGGAGATGCTGGAGATCGCGCCGGGCGGCGAGGTCAAGGTCGTGTGGAAGGACAAGACCGACAACCATTTCCAAGGCTTCACGCTGCATGAGGGGCGCGTCTTCTCCTCGGGCGCCGGCAAGATGGGCTGTTTCGACCCCAAGGACGGGCGCGAGGTCTATACCGTCGAGGGCGCGCGCAAGACGTCGTTCTGCATCACCCCCTCGGGCATGATCACGTATGACGAGAACGGCGGCAAGGTCATGCTCGTGGACATCACGTCCAACCCGGACGCGGCGAAGGTGATCTCGTCGTTCACGATCGGCTATGGCAACGACCCGCACTGGTCGTCGCCCGTGGTCGCGAACGGCGTGATGTACCTGCGGCGCGGCAAGGGGCTCGCGGCGTTTGACATCGCGGAGAAGTGAGGGGCGCCGGGATATGGGGAAATGGTTGCTGATCGGGGCCGCGGGCGCGATGGTGTCGGGCT
>WRML01000357.1 GCA_009777165.1 Kiritimatiellota bacterium | reverse complement strand
TCGTCACTGTTTGTCTCCATCACCAGCAGCGCCCCCTTTTGAAAGGAGGAGTCCAAAGGACGGGTGGGTGTTTCGTCGGGGGGGGATACCTCCAGCAGCGTCGCGCGAAGCACGTTCGGGCGATTGTCCAGCGTCCGCGTTCCGAACCCGAACGCGCTCTTCACGACGGTGGCGGTCGGCGGTACAGGCGCAAGCGTGTGCGTCCATGTGCGCAAGAGCGCCGCGCCGGTGGGCGTGACCAACTCGAACGGCTCATCCGTCTGCACCACACGCATACCCGCCAACAGTTCCTGTGTGGCAGGGGCCGGGTTGGGCATCTCACCGTGCGCGCAGTGAATCGTGCCGGTCCCGGCGGGAAGCGGCCCGCACGACACACCGCTCACGCCAAGTTGTTCCAGCGCGAGACACGCCCCCACAATGTCGGCGACCGAGTCCCACGCCCCGACCTCATGGAAATGGACCGTGTCGGGCGTCTTGCCGTGGATTTTCGCTTCCGCCCCTGCCAATGCGGTGAACACATCGATCGCCCGTTTGCGCGTGGCCTCCGAGAGCGGAGCCCCCTCTAAGAGTGCCGTGATTTCCGTGAGCCCGCGATGCGCATGCGGGGACTCATGGGGATGCGGGTGATGATGCACATGGGGAGGATCATCCGATTGTGCGAAGGGGCGCGACTCAGTCGTTTCAGCCGATGGTGTCCTTCCCGCATCGGGCCATTCGCCATGATGATGATGATGATGATGTTCCGCATGAACCGTGACGCGTAACCCGTTCAGTCCCCCTCCCGATGCTGGTGCGAGATGAAAATGCAACTGCGCGGGGAAAAACGAGTTGATGGTTTTTTCAATCGCGTTGATGTCCGCCCCCAACGCGGCAAGCGCGGAGAGGATCATGTCACCGCTCGCGCCTCCGACACTATCAAACCGAATGTGTTTTTTCATGTGTACAGCATACCTTGCCGACGACCGTTCCGCAACATCAAATGTGTAGGAGGCAAGGGATTTTTTGATTCCCCCTACCCCCCCCCCCGATAAAAAATTCCGCTTCGTGTTGACACGCTTCACGGAAAAGAGTATAACTGATGTCCATAAATGCAAACAGAACCATCTTTTGAGGGGCGCGGAAGACGTTCGCGCCCACCTTTCCGTAGGCGGAAAAAGAACCGCCATCCGGGGCTTGCCGAGCGTGATGCCCCACAGGTGGTGCCGAAGCCGAAGGGCGAGCTGCCCCCGGCGTTCGCCTCGTCCGTCTTCGGGCTGGTCCATCCGCTCATCCAGCACGCCGTGGCGGATGAGAAGTACGACACGCCCACGCCCATCCAGGAACAGGCCATCCCGCCGCTGCTGGAGGGGCGCGACCTGCTCGGGTGCGCGCAGACCGGTACCGGCAAGACCGCGGCCTTCCTGCTCCCGATCCTCCACCGGCTGTACACCAGCCCGAAGCCCGTCGAGGCGGGGCACCCCCGTGCGCTGATCCTCGCGCCGACGCGCGAGTTGGCGGCGCAGATCGCGACCAGCGTCTCGACCTACGGGCGGTACGTCGGCCTGCCGTTCGCCGTCGTGTTCGGCGGCGTGAGCCAGTTCCCGCAGGTGCAGGCGCTGAAACGCAGCGCGGCGCTCGTGGTGGCGACGCCCGGACGCCTGCTCGACCTGATGAACCAGCGCCACCTGGCGCTGGACGGCATCGAGGAGTTTGTGCTGGATGAGGCGGACCGCATGCTCGACATGGGCTTCATGCCGGACATCCGCAAAATCCTGGCCAAGCTGCCCAAGGAGCGGCACTCGCAGTTCTTCTCCGCGACGCTGGCCCCGGAGGTCCTGAAGCTCGCCAAGGACATGGTCGTGGACCCCGTGCACGTCACCATCGAGCCGGACAAGCCGACCGTTGACAAGATTGACCAGCGGCTGATGTTCGTGGACAAACCGCGTAAGGACGCACTGCTGGCGTACCTGCTCAACGCGCACCCGGAGATGCGCCGCGTGCTGGTCTTCGCCCGCACGCGCCATGGCTCGGACAAGATTGTGCGCAAGCTGCTTCAGGCGGATATCGAGGCGGACGCGATCCACAGCGACAAGACACAGCGCGCGCGGACGGAGGCGTTGAACGCGTTCAAGCGGGGGCGTACCCGCGTACTGGTCGCGACGGATATCGCCTCGCGCGGCATTGACGTGGACGACGTGACACACGTGGTCAATTTCGAGTTGCCGGAGGAGACGGAGTCGTACATCCACCGTATCGGGCGCACGGCCCGGGCCGGCGCGGAGGGTTGCTCGATCTCGTTCGTGAGCGCAGAGGAGCGCGGGCTCCTGCGCGCGGTCGAGCGCATGATCCGCAAGAGCCTCTCGGTCGAGCGCGTCGAGGAGTTCCACTCCGAACGCGCCGAGATGGCGTCCGCGAAGAACACCAAGGCCCCCCCGCGCCCGGCGTGGATGGAGCGTAAGACGGACCCGTCCGCCAACCGCGAGGAGCGCCGTGCCGCAGAGTTCCGTACGCGTCCCCCCCGCCCCCCCAAGGGCGGCAGCCAGGGGCGGCGCCAGCCGGACTTCCGCCAGCGTGTCCTCGACGAGGCGCAGATTTCGGATGAGGTGTTCGAGGAGCGTCAGCCGAGGCGCCCGGACAAGCCGAGATATTCGGAGGGTATCCCCCCGCGCTCGGAACGGTCGTCGCGTCCGGACGGCAAGCCGCAGAGATTTTCGGAGGAGAGGCCCCCGCGCCCAGAGCGCAGGCCCGGTCGGTTCGAGCGGGACCGGCGCGAGCGTTTCGAGCAACGGCCCGAACGT
>WRML01000356.1 GCA_009777165.1 Kiritimatiellota bacterium | reverse complement strand
CTGGGCGGTGACGGCATCTCCGTGCGCACGGCGTTCGTGCCAAAGCAGAACAGCGTGGGGCTGGGGCAGGAAAGCATCGAGTTGAAAGACGCGCTTGGTGCCGTCGGGCGGAAACTGGCGGATCAGCTTCCCGTGACGGACCGTTCGCGCCTGATGATTGTGATGGCGGACACGCATTCCCCCAAGAACCAGCTTCTGCTGGACGGCATCCAGTCCGTGGTCGGGACGCAGTTCCCCGTCACGGGCGGCTCCGTCAACAAGAATCCGGGGATGAACTTTATCCATTGGCGCGGCGGACTGTACGCCGACGCCGCCGTCGCGCTGATGATTGACGGCAACATCTCGGTCGCGCAAAGTGGCGCACAGGCGAAGGACAACCAGGCTGTCCTCGACACCGCCAAGCAAGTCGCGTCCGCGTTGAGGGATCAAAGCAGCAGGCAGGAGAATCTCTTTCTCGCATTCGACTGTACTGGGCGCAAGGGTAAGTTGGAGAACATGGATGACGGGTTGAATGCGTTCAAAGAGGGGTTTGGACTAAAAAGCCTCGGCAACGGAAATTTTGAAATGGGCCTTGACCCTCAGATATTCGGCGTGTGGTGTGCGGGCGAGATCGGGTGCGCCGAAGACTCCCCACATCCGCAGCAGCCCATCGGGCGCGGCTGGCATCTGATGGGTACGCTCATCGGGAATGGAGCCATTAAACGAGGTACTCCTTCTTTGTTACTACGCCCTGACGCCGTCAACCAAGTCCCCTATAGTGTTGAATGAGCGTCGTCGTCACGGCAACGGTTGTCGCGTCGTCATGACGAAAGGACACTAAGGATAAAAGGACAAAAGGGAGGGTAGACGATATGGACGGGAAGGCAATACGGCGTTTCGGCGATCTCGGAGAGACCGCCCTTCCAGCATCGCAACAGGCGATGACGATGATTTTGGAGAAACCGCCCTGCCCGGGGGCTGAACGCCTGGCATCACTTCACCGCAGGGTTTTGCCCTACGTGATTGCGGTCGCCCTTTCAGGGTTATTGCCGCTGTTGGCGCAGGATCCCGTCGCGGGCAAGGCACCCGTGAGGACGCACGTCGTCAGGGGGGGGGACGAGCCAGTCAAAATGGTCGTGGACATCACGGGCGTACAGACGCTTTTCCTCGCGGCGTCCAACGGCGGCGACACGTACAACTACGACCAGGCCGTCTGGTGCGAGCCGAAACTCTTCGCTGCGGACGGCAAGGAGATTGACATGGTCGCGATGGATTACATGACCGCGAAATTCGGATGGGGCGACGTGAGCAAGCGGGGCGTGAAGGTCGGCTCGCGCACATTCGAGAAGGCGTGGTACGCGCACGCGCCGTCCGTGCTGAAGTTCAACGTCGCCAAGCACAACGCCGTCCGTTTCGAGGCGTGGGTCGGCATCGAGTCCGGCTCGGGTAAGAACGGGAGCTCGGAGTTCATCGTCGCGGCGGAGGAGCCGGGGAACCTCGGCAGTGAGCCGATGAGCGAGATGGAGTTTACGGAACAGGTCGAGATGCCGCCTGCCGCGAACCTCCCCATCGCTGAGGCGAAGGTGACGTTCAACGCGGATGCCGCAAAGCCGCTCCTTGCGAAGGGTGTTCACCAACTCCTGTTCGTACGCCGCTTCAACCTGACGAGCAGCCACTTCTACACGGAGTTCCTTGACGCTAAGTGGAACCCCGGCGGTAGCCTGTGCGTCCTCAATCTGGAGACAGGCGCGGTCACGGAAATCACGCCGGAGGAGATGCGCAAGGGGGTTATCAACCGTTTCGATTTGTCGTGGGACGCGAAGAAGGTTGTCTTCGACTACAAGGGGGGGGCCCGCGAGCCGTACTGCATCTACGAGATCGGCGTGGACGGCGAGGGCCTGCGCCAGCTCACCTTCCCCACCCCCGATAACGACGCGCTCCTCAAGCGTTACAACATCCGTCCGGATGATATGCACCCGTGTTACCTGCAGGACGGCTCGATCGTTTTCTCGTCGTCACGTTGCCTGACCAGCACGCTGTGTGACAGCGGCGACGGTTTCAAGACCACCGTCCTGCACCGTATGGACGCGGACGGGCAGAACATCCGCCAGCTCAGCTTCAACGTCCTGAGCGAGTTCTCTCCCGCCGTCCTGCCCGACGGCCGCGTGCTTTACATGCGCTGGGAGTACAACCGCAAGGACGCCGGCGCCATCAAGTGCCTCTGGTCCATGCGCCCCGACGGTTCCGGCACCGCCGAGGTCTACGGCGACAACATCCTCGACCCCGAGACCATGCTCTACGGCCGCCCCATCCCAGGGTCCGACAAGATCAGCTTCCTCGGCTGCACGCATTGGGGCCCCAACAACGCCGTCGGTACCCTCATCGTGCTCGACCCCAAGGCCGACGTCGCATCTACCAATGCCATGCGCTTCGTCACGCCCGATGTCATGGCCCTCTCGCACGACGGCTTCTCGTTCCTCATGAACGGCAAGTATGTCCACGACAGGACCGGCCGCCAGGGGCGGCTGTTCAAGGATCCATACCCCCTCTCCGAAGACCTCTTCCTTGTGTCGTTGAAGCCCAAGGGCGTCGGCTGGGAGATCGCCAACGGCTACCACCTTGCGACCGTTGACGGCGACGGCCGGGACACCCCCCTCCTCAAGGACGACGGCATGGGCTGCTGGCACCCGTACCCCCTCCTGCCACGTACCCCCCCCCCCCCCCCCCCCCCACGGCCCGCGCGAGCCCCGGCGGGGCCCCCCCTCGCCCCGCCCCCTCCCCCCCCCCGGGGCGCCGCCCCGGGGGGGGGGCCCCCCCCGCCC
>WRML01000355.1 GCA_009777165.1 Kiritimatiellota bacterium | reverse complement strand
TTCTCGCCTGTGTCAAGACCCGCTTCGCCGACACCGCCGTCATCCCGCGCCGCGGCTACCGCGTGATCCGTTTTGTGCGGACATGAGCGTCACTCGCCATGCGCCACAAACGTCTCCGTGCTGGTTTGCAGGGCGGGGATTTCGCGGCAACGGATGCTGACGCTCTTGGTGAAGTAGGGGAGGATGGGCCAGCGGATGGCGGTCTCCTCGCCGGGGGGGATGTCGCGGAAGAGCAGCTGGCCGTCCACGTAGAAGCTCAGCGGCACCTTGGCGTGGTTGCGGATGATGAGTTTGGGCATATCGCCGGGCTTCGCGCAGTACGGCTCGAACCGCGCCCAGCACGGGTCCATGCCGAAGTTGACGGGGTATGGGAAAAGCGCCGAGAGGAGCGCATACCGCAGCCGCAACTGGTTGAGCATGTACTCGATCCGCGCGTCGTCGAACTCGAACGGCGGGGGGATGTGCTGGTTGATGAGCAGGGGGCGGGGGTCCATGTCGCGCACGGTTTTGAGGCAGTGGAAGTAGCCCTGGTCCTCTTCGAGGAGGTTGCGGTTCCAGATGCAGTAGTCGTCAATGCCCGTGGGCGAGAAGGAGTCGCCGACGAACAGGATGGGGCGCCCGCCTTTGCGCGTGACGAGCGCGGCGTCGTGGTAGAGCGTCTGCCCGGGGAAGTGCATGAAGCGGATGTTGTACTCCGCCCAGTCGAGGGACTCGACGCAGCGGATGTTGCGGAGCGGCACGTCGGCGACGCACGGCATCCGGAAGGCGCCCGGCCGTTCGAGGATGGGGCGCGACACGGGGGAGCAGTACACGGGGCAGTCGTACTTCTCGACGAGGGGGGCCACGCCCGGCACATGGTCGTGGTGGTAGTGGGTGACGAACACGCCCTCGATGCGTTTGATCTTGCCGTCCTCGACCATCTTGACGATGCGCTCGAACTCCCGCTTGCCGCCGCAGTCAATGACGAACGCGGAACCATCCAGCGCGTGGAGGATGCGCGTGGTGGCGAACTCCGTGATCCACGGCGGCTGCGCGAATTTCTGCGCCTCGGGCATACGGGGGATGGGGCGGTCGCCGAAGATCAGGCGGCCGCTCGCCGTCATCGTGTCCACGCCGAAATACCACCACAGCGCGTTGATGCTGAGGTAATTCAGATAGACCTCCTGCAGGCGGGCGATGAGCGTGTCAATGGCGTGCTGCGGGTTTTCGATGGCGGGGCCCCGCGCGGGGATGAGGGTGTCGGGGTTGAGCGCCTTAATTTTTCCGAGGCTGGCGATGAGCTTGGGAACACGCGCCATGTAGCCGTGGTAGCCCCCGATGTTCGCGCCCTCCCACTTGTCCTGGAAGTCGTAGAGGTTGAGGATCTGCCCGTCGCCGTAGATCAGGTTGCCCGTGAAGACGGTGCGCTTGCCGTTCGCGTCGAGGACATACGACACGCTGTTGCGCGTGAGGCCGGGCGTGTCGAGCTGCGTGATGCCCTCCGGCACCGGCACGACGTCCCGGCCCGCCATCGGTACCAGCGACAACGGCTCCGTCTCGCTGAACCGGCCTTTCCGGGCGAACGGCTCCCAATACGCCTGCTGCGGGTTTTCGATGAACGCGCGTTCGCCCTCGCCGATGCAGTACGCCTCGGCCGGGGCGAGGTCCAGCGCGTCGCGGCGGAAATCGCACAGCAGTTGCGTCGTGCCGTGGAACAGCAGGTTGTGGTCGTCCTTGCGCACGACCCTGAACCCGCCGTCGAACGCCGTCTCCGTCGAGACGCAGCCGAACAGCAGCAGGAACGGCAGGAGGATGAGTGCCTTAACGGAGTGCGGACATTCTTGTCCGCATTGTACATTGTTTCTTCTTGCGGACAGGAATGTCCGCACTCCGTTAGCAGTCGGGCTTTCAGCCCTCGCGGCTCGCGGGGACGCTCGCCCTCCATTTGTTGCAAGGCTTTCAGCCCTCGCGGCTCGCGGGGACGCTCGCCCTCCAGGTCCCCTCACAGCCCTATTCCATCTCCCCATCATCGTCATCATCGTCATCATCCTCATCTGGCAATGCGCCCATGTTGCCCATGCGCGTGGTCGCTTTCGCCGCGAGCTCTCCGTCCAGCGATGAAAGTTTTTCCGCGAAATTCCCATTCATCAACACTTCCGCCGCCGTCATGTTTCTTTCGGAAAAATATCTGGAATAGCCCCACCTATCCCGCTGGTTATCCTTCTTTTTTTCCGCCTCCAGGCGTTTCACGTTCGCCGTCAACGGGAAGATTTTTTCGACGGGCGGCGGCAGGGTTTTGATTGCCGTATTGCGGATCGTCCAGAATGATGCCCAGTCTAAAATTTTGTTTTCGCCAACATAAAAGTGACGCCCGAGCGGGTCCAGGCGAATGATGCTGGTCTGGAGGGCTGCCCAGTCAACGCCGGGGCGTTTGACTTTCCATTTCATCTCATACAGGTTCTTCATCACGTCAAGGTAGCCGGGGTCTTTTTCGAGCGCTTTCGTGTACCAGTCGTATGCCTCCTCGTAACGCTTCTGCGATTCCCGGAGCTGCCCCATCAGGTAATAGACCGCGGGGCGCACGGGGGGGGTGTTCGCCAGACGGGTTAGGACTGCCTCCGCGGCGCAGACGCTCTCCGGGCTGTCGAAAATCCCCATGCACCCGAAGCAGAGCGAGGCGACCTGCCCGAACTGCTCGGGCATCCGCTCGAACGCGATCTCATAATGTTTCTGCGCCTCCTCCGGTTTCCCCATCTCGCGCATCCGCTCTGCCAGCCGCCACTGCACGCAGTAGGCGTCCGCGAACAACCCCGTCGCCTTGGCGAAGGT
>WRML01000354.1 GCA_009777165.1 Kiritimatiellota bacterium | reverse complement strand
CCACCCGGTTTTCGCCCCCCCCCCTGAATCGCGCCCGCGCGAGGTTCAGCATCGGCACGGGTACGGGCATGGTCAGCGCGGGGAGGTCAGGGATCACGCACGCGCGCGCGGCGCGCCCCCACCGCGACAGCACCGCCACCGCGTCGGGATTCTCGCCGAGTACCACATCCGCGCGGCGCAGCGCCAGGCGGTTCAGCCACGCCGAGAGGTTCCGTAACCACCGGCGCCGCCATACCACCGGCCCCCCCCCTACCCCGCCGCGCATGTCATAGAGGAACGGCCTCCGCGTCAAGGCCCCCGTCATCCACGCCACCGTGCCGCAGTCGTCAACCCCGTGGATGATGGTATAACGGGAACGCCCCGAGAGGAAGACCGCCTTGAACAGCATCAGCGTGTCCAGCACACACCGCCGCAGCGACACCCCCTCCGGCAGCCGCCGGCAGAACGGCAGGCGCGGCACCAGGTGCACGTTGACCCCCTTCACACGGCAGGGGGCTCCCGACGGGACGGTGACGAGATCCACCTCATACCCCAGCGCGACGAGGGCCTCCAGGATGTGGCGCGTGCGCCACCCCCCCCCGTCCCACGGGTGGCAAGGCTTCGACGTGATGAACAAGACACGGCTCATGGCTTGCGGGACATTAGAGCCCTAGCAGATAGGTCTGTGGGTTCTGGTAGAGAGGGGCGAGCTGGGTCTCGATCTCCGCGCCCATCTCGGCGAGCTTCTTGTGCTGGGGGGTGGACGAGTAGCTTTTCAGCAACCGCCCGCCGGAGAAGCACTGTACGATCACCGTACCGGCGGTCGGCCCCGGGATCTTCTGCTCGGCGCTCATGAGCAGTTCCTGCGCGCGCCTCGGCTCGAGCGTCACCTCCTTCACGTCCCGCCCGACGATCGCGAGCTTGTTGTTCACCGTCGTCACGAGGCACATGATCACCTGGACGCTGAGCGGCTGCTCCCCGCCCCAGCGGAACGAGACGCGGTAGTCGAACTGCTGCTGTACCCGCTGGGTCCCGTAGTAGCCGTATTTCTGCCCCTGTGTGATTTTGATGCGCGCCACGTCGAACGACAAGGCGCTGACGGGGATACTCGTGGTGCCGGAGGCGGCGGCGCCGCCCTTGGCTGGCTCCGCCGCCAGGCCGTCGAAAAGCGCCGTCGAGGGGTCGAGGTCATCCGGCTCCGTGTAGGTCGCGGGCGGCGGCGACGCCTTCAGTGCCGCGTGGATGCGGGCGCTCAGCAGGTTCGCGTCGAACGCCGTCAGCCGGTAGAACTCCGAGCCCACGGTTCCCGCCGGCGTCTTGAACTGGAGGAAGATGACGGCTTCGGCGTTTACCATCTGGACGGAGGCGGTGAGGTCGCGCATCGAGACGCTCGTCGGGTCCTTCACCTTCGCCTTCGCGACGAAGCGCGAGAGCAGGTTCGCGAACCGCTGGCCCTCTTTGTGCGAGAAGAGCATTCGGCGTTGCACCTGTGCCGTGTTCACGACGCCCGAGGAGACCGCCGCCGCCTTGCGCTGGAACAGGAACGGGCGTCTGGCGTCAACCTCCAGATCGTCTGCCTCGAAGACGAGCGTGTACGGGTAGGTGTACGACATATCCTTGTTGTAGCTCATGAACGCGGTCACGGGAAGTTTCGCCAGCAGCGCGTCGCGCTGCTTGACGTACTCATCCAGCAGGTCGCCCTTCACGATGCTGTCGGCCTCTGCGTTGTAAGCCTTCTGGAACGTCACCCCCTGGCGCAGCAACGTCTCGATGGACGTGCGCGAGGCGACGTTCTGCGTCATCTCCTTTTTCCACGCCTCGATTTCCTTGACAAGGGCGCTGAATTGTTGGTCAAGCGACGGCACGCCTGCCTCCTGCGCCTGGACGGCGCACCAGAAGAATAAACAACTGATGATCGTGACTGTCACGTCTCGCATATCGTTCCCTCCACAGAGCATTTCTGAAAAGACTGAGAGTCAATGTACCACACACAGGCACATTATACAAGGGGGAAGTTTTCGGTTCAACACAGTGGAAATTCCAAAATAAGGTATTTACTTTCCCGCCGAAATAAAGTATCGTATTCGGTTCATACGAAATGGGGGCATGTGCAATGTCTCGTAACGAAAGGTGGAATGAGATGAAAAGAGTTGTGCTGTCGGGTCTGGTGGCAGGCTGCGTGTGCGCAGGGTTCATGAGTGGGTGCAAGACATCCGAATGTTGTTCATCACTAAGTGGGGGAGGGAAAATGAGTGGGTCTGTCTATTACACGGACGGGAAGTTTGACGCGGAGAAGGGTAAGCAGGCGTATATCGACCTGATGAAGAAGTACAAGGTGCCGATCATGGCGCGGTTCGTCGAGGATAAGGATTTCCTGTGGGCGACGGATTTCGGCAAGGGCGATTTCGATGCGTTCGGCATGGGCGGCGTGTTCTGGACGAACGAGCCGGACGGCTATTTGGGGCATGAGATTTACCTGCTGCCGTTCCAGAGCATCCCGGAGCATCGCCACCTGCCGACGAAGGATAAGGACGGCAAGGACATCCCGGCGAAGATGGAGACCTGGACGGTGCGCTATGGTTATGTCTACGGGTTCAGCGAGGTGGGCGAGCCGAATCTCGACAAGGATTTCCCGGAGTTGAAGTCGAGGCTGTCGGATCTGCAGATCCCGAATCTGAAGAGTATGCACGTCGAGAAGTGGGTGGCGGACGGCAACTCGCACAAGCTGCCGAAAATTGAGACGTGGCATTTCATGATGGCCGGCCCCGAGGGTGCGATCGTCACGGAGACGGCGACGTTCCATGACAATGCGGGCCTGCGCTTCTCGGTCCCC
>WRML01000353.1 GCA_009777165.1 Kiritimatiellota bacterium | reverse complement strand
ACACAGATTGACTGCGAATGGCCTCGCGGATGTCCTCCTTGCCGGAGGTCACCCCGTTCTTCGCGGCGACCTGTCGCGCCGCCAACTGCTCCCAGACCCTGCGCGCCACCTCCCGCTCGGGGATCTCGGTGTTGCGGTTACGCCCAAATCCGCGGATGAAGCCATCAACCTGATCGTATGCCGCAACCGAGATTTTCTTCCCGTTGAGCTTACCGGCCACACCGGGGTCGCTGCCGCCGCCGGCAGACCTCCCGCAGGAACCCACAGAGACAAATGCGACAGAGATGATGATGGCGAAGAAACCCCACAGAAGACGGCTCCGGATGAGGCGGTTAAACTGATAGATAAACACGGTTGATTTCCCGACTAATTATGATGTGAATACGCGCGCACACACAACAGACAGGTATCGGCTGCGCTGGCCGATACCTGCGCAAATCACGCTCGCAAGCCTATGCGTCATCGTCCTCACGGTCCTTCGGCGCGGCATCCTTTTTGGGTTCCTCCTTCTCCGGTCCCGTCTCCTCACTCCTCAGCGGAACCGGCGCGTCCCCCTCCGCATCCGGGACGATCGTCTCGCCCGTGGCGATGATGGCGCGACCAACCGCGTAGGTGAAGTAGTGGCGCGCCTTACCCGTCGGGCCCATGGCAAGCGTGGACACAATCGGACGCCCGCCGACCGCCGCCGTGGTGCGCATGATCTTCACGACCGCCTGCGGCGACATCTCAAACACCACATGGTCAGCCGGGTCAGCCTTCCCGTTGTCCAGTATAATCTTAAAGTCCCCCGACATCCCGGTCAGGCGGCTCATCGCCTGATTCGGCGTCGTCAGCACATTCACGGTCTTTGCCGCGTCCAGCGTGGGGATCGTGTACTGCGGGCCCTCCACGCAGATGTTCCCCCGGATGGTCTTGACCTGGAAATTCTCATTCTCCCCCTCCATCGCCAGAGAGAACTCCGCACGCCCGGCCATGTTCTTGCAACTGACGTTCGCCGTCTCGACGCTGAACAGGCCCTCCAGCAGGTTGTCCTTGAGGAACGCCTTGATCCGCCCCGAAACCAGCCGCACGCTGCGCGCCTTCGGGTTATCCTTCGCCGCCAGCACGACGACCTCCGTGTTTTGCTGCAGTTCGATGTGCTCCGAATTCGAGAAGACCAGGTTGACCGAAGCCCCCGTCCCCGTTCGGAAAACCGAATTCAGCGGATAGGCCTTGTTCTTCACCACCGGCGCGAACGTGCCCACGTCCGGGTTCATCACCGCGACCTCCCCGCGCACGGTCATCGCGCGGACAAGCGGCTCGAACCCCTTGCTCTCCGTCTCCGTGCCCTGTTTGCCCACCTCATCAATCAGATCCGTCACACCGGGATCCTCCTCCTCGGCGTCCTCAACCTGGGCAAACACCTGCATCGCCGTTACCAGCACACATACGGCCCCTGTCATCATATAATCGCGTATTCTCATGTTCTTCCCTTTCCCACACCACGGCACCACCGCCGCGCATCTCCCGTTTCCCTTTTCCCAACTAAGGTGTCTTTTCCTCTTCCCCTGTTGCCGGCGCAATCGGGGGAGCCAACATTTTCATGGCCTCTTCCGCCATGTCATACAGCGAACGCGCCGCGCGCGGCGCATAGCGGTTGATCACGCCCTCGAGCTGTTCAACCGCACTCACCGCCATCGGGTCATCCGCCTTCTCCGCCTTCAGAATCTCCAGCACATTCCTCGCCTCATCCTTCTTCCCCTGAAGCGCCAACACGCGCGCAAGCCCCATCTGCGCCTGCCACGCCAGGAAATGACTTGGGCTCTCCTCCGCAAACCGGCGATACCCCTCGAGCGCCTCATCCAGACGGCTCATCGCCTCCAGCGCATGCGCCTGGCCCAGCCGTGCCACCTCCTCAAAACCGGGCACACCCTTTTTCAGGCACGTCTCATACGCCTCGAACGCCTCTTCATACTGTCCCGCATCATAGTACGCCCGCGCCAGACGCAACCGCGCCGCGTTCCCGATTTTCGCCGTGCCGAACGTCGATCCATACTGCGCGACAAAGTCCGCCAGATCCTCGACCGACCCCGCCTGCGCAAACGCCTTGTTCGCGTTCACAATCTGTCCCTTGCGCCACTCATTACCGACGAACACCACCCCGGCGACAATCACCATCAGCGCGACATTCATCACGAACCGGCTCCCGTTCTTCCGCCACCAGATGTAAACCGGAATCAGCCCCAGCGGCAGGTTCGTAGGAACCGCCGCCTCCTGTTGAACCACCTCCACAGGCTTATCGCTTGCCTTCTTCTGCGTCATGCAACATCCTTCTTCATGTAATGAAAAACATTATTATGATGGCTCAGGACAGAAAATGCAAGCACAAATCCGAACACTTGCTAAAAAAAATACGCTCCCCGTCTCCCACGCGCCCTCCTCGCCCAAAGGCTCATCGCGTTCTACAAGGCGCTCGGCGGTAGCCCGAACTAACGCAGAGGGACTGATGACCTCTGACTTATTACTTATTACTTACTTTTGACCTCTTCCCACTATAGTGAATTCACATTAAAAGTGTTCCATTCTTACATCCCGTTAGGGATGTGTCTCTCGGTAGAAAAACGCCCTCCCCCCCATGTCCGCAGGAAAAGGGGCTCCCGTCGGCGCAGGCGCGGCCGATGGGGCACGGGATGCACCTATAGTATTTTAACTTGACGTTGGTACGGTAGGGCGAAGCCCTTCATGGATATTATAGTGTTTTAACTTGACGTTGTTACATTCGGCAACAGGGCTGAAAGCCCTCGTGCAATATGGAGGGCGAGCGTCCCCGCGAGCCGCGAGGGCTGAAAGGGCTAAATGTAACAACGTCAAGTT
>WRML01000352.1 GCA_009777165.1 Kiritimatiellota bacterium | reverse complement strand
CCGCCGGGGGGGGGGGACTGTTCCCCGCGCTCTTCCTGATGGCACTCTGGCTGCTCTTCCCCCGCCTGTCGAGACGCTTCTACAGCAGTTGACTAGGGCGTGTTCACACCAAACGTTATGTTGACATCAAACAAGACCAAAGGTCTTGCGGATTGTTGCGCAAGGCTTTCAGCCTTGTGGCTTACGAGGAGACCTAGGGGACACAAGGGACCTAGGGGACGAGGGCATTCCCTCCCTGCGTCCCATAGGTCCCTTAGGTCCCCTCTCGCGTGCGCAAGGCTTTCAGCCTTTTGTGTGAACACGCCCTAGCTTGTTCTGACTTGGGGAAACACAACCTATGGCGTGCGGTGGCTTGTCACCGCACGCCATAGGTTGCTCATTCCTCACGGCTCGTATGCAGCGCCGGAGGCGCAGAGGCGGAAGAATTTCTTCGTTTCCGCGCCGACGCTGACGCTTGTGCCGTCTATGTTCTTGGGTGCCTTCACGTTGTCCACCACGTCCCATGTCACGAGGTCAGCTGACTCCTCGAGGCGCAGGTCATCAGCGGTCCTGCCCAGCGGGGTCTCCCACTGGAGGGTGACGTTGCCACCGTTGACCGTGATGCCTGTGATGGGGAGTGGTGTGTCCACCGCCGTTGCGCCGCTTATCACAAATGCGGTAAGTGTTGCGGCCGTCTTCATGCTGTGTTTCATCTTTCTTGCCTTTCATCCTCATCGATATCCGTTGAATATGAGGGGAAATGTATCAAAAGTTGCGCGTGGGGCGCAACAGTTTTCGGCAGTTTTTTTGCTCCAGTTTTTTTTGCTCTTGTGTCCTTCCGTCATGACACAAGGACACAAGGATAAAAGGACGCAAGGACGGGGGTGTGCGGCGTCTCCGGGATTTTTTTTCGCGGTGATTTTTTTTCGCGCGTATTGGTATTGCCCTGCGCCGACAAACCTGCTATCTTAATTGTTTTGTATCGCATGAGGACATGATGCTTATGGAAAATGCAACCACATTTTGGGCGGTCGTATCCGCCGCCGCCGTCGCCGCTTTTGTGCACACGCTCATCGGCCCGGATCACTACCTGCCGTTCATTGCGCTGGCCAAGTGCCGCAACTGGCGTATGGGGAAAACCTTGCTCTGGACGTTCGTCTGCGGGATCGGGCATATCGTCTCCGCGCTGCTGATTGCCGTCGTGTTCTACGCGTTCGGGAAATGGCTGACGAAGGCGCATTTTGAACTGCTCGAGACGTACCGTGGCGATCTGGCGGCGTGGTTGCTCATGGTGCTTGGGGCGGCATACCTGATCTGGGGTCTGCACGCCGCCTTCCGGGCGAGGCCGCACACGCATACCCATCAACACGAGGACGGCGAGGTGCACACCCATCAGCACCGGCACACCTGCACCAGGCACCGCCACTGGCACGAGCGCCCCGACACCGCGAAAGCGCTGCCATGGATCCTGTTCATCATCTTCGCGTTCGGCCCGTGCGAGGCGTTGTGGCCCTTGCTGACCGGCGCAGCGATCGTCGGCACGACGTGCCTGATCGTCTCGACGCTGGTCTTCAGTGCCGTCACCATCCTGACGATGCTGGTCACGGTCGGTCTCACGCTGCGCGGCATCCGTCTCCTGAAATTCACGTTTCTCGAACGTTACGCGCACGCCATCGCCGGGCTGACGATTTTGCTTTGCGGCATCGCGATTGCGTTCTTGGGGTTGTAGGGGGGGGACTTAGGTGTTGCGTTTCAAGAGGCGGTGGAAGGCGATCAGGATGATGTCGAACAGCATCCGGCTCCCGCTCGATAGCAGGCGGACGGTGGAGTTGTCGTTGTAGTTCCAGTTGACTGGGACCTCGACGAGCGTGTAGCCGAGTTTCCGCGCCTTGGCGATTATTTCGACATCGAATGCGAAGCGTTCGGTGCGGAGCGATGCGAAAACGTGTTTCGCCGCCGACGTGCGGAAGAGCTTGAACCCGCATTGCGTGTCGCGGATGCCGCGCACGCCCGCCATCCGTACGAGCAGGTTGAAGACACGGCTGGAGAGGCGGCGGCGCAACGGCGGTTTCACGCCGATGTGTGCCCCGGCCACCGCGCGCGACCCGCACGCGATGTCCGCCCCGGCATCGATGGCGGTTTTGAGTTTGCTGAAATCATCGAGTGGCGTGGACAAGTCCGTGTCGGACATGAGCACAAGATCGCCTGTCGCCGCCAGGATGCCGGTCTTGACGGCATACCCCTTACCCCGGTTGGGCGTGTAGCTGATTTGGCGAAAGCTGCGGATTTGGTTTTTTTCCGCAAACGCGGCGATAACCGCCATCGAATCGTCGGGCGAGCCGTCGTCCACGAAGATCACCTCGGCCGTCAGTCCCGCGAGGTGTTGGACAAACGCCCAAATACTTTCTAGCGAGACCGGCAGACGGGTCGCCTCTTTGTAAACTGGAATAACGATAGACAGAGATGTGTTCATAAAGACGAAAGTTTAACGTGTCTTGCGTGAGGATGCAAGACGTTTTAGAAAGTCATTGCCAATGGTGGAAAAATAAACTATTCTGAAATGGAAACTGCAAAGGGAATGTTTTTGTACAAACAAGGAAAAGGGAAGTACGGAATGACGTTGAAGAGGATTACGGTGCTGGCCGTGGGGATGATGCTTGTTTCCGCCGCGAATGCGGTGACGGAGGTTTATGTCGCGCAAGGCGCGAAGCCGGACGGCGACGGCTCGAAGGGCAAGCCGTTCGCAACGCTCGAAGCGGCGCGTGACAAAGTCCGCGCACTCAAAAAGGAAAATCCCGACGGGCCGTATGCCGTCGTATTGCGGGACGGTACCTATTGCCTTACGGCGCCGTTCGACCTGACGGCGGAGGACAGCGGCACCGAGACGAACCCGGT
>WRML01000351.1 GCA_009777165.1 Kiritimatiellota bacterium | reverse complement strand
GGGGGGGGGGGGGGCAGGGAGGAGGGCTTCCCGCTCGCCGCGGGTGTTTCGCCGGAGGGGGGGGGAGTTAGGAGTGAGGAGTTAGAAGTTAGGAGTTGGGGGGAGTTTTCTCAGGACGCGCGTGTGGATGTCCGCCTGGGGGTCACGTTCGAGGGCAAGTCTGTCGCGCCGGAGGAGCTGGAGGCGTTGACCGCCGCCGATTCGCCGTTGGTGTTTTTCCGGGGCCGGTGGATGACGGCGGATGTGCGGCAGCTTCAGGGCGCGTTGCTCGTGGTCAAGCGGGGGGGGGCCCCGGAGACGGAGTCGGCGTTGGATGCGGTGCGTCTGGTGTTGGGGACGGGCGAGCGGCGGCACGGGCTGCCCGTCGCGACGGTGCGGGGGCACGGGTGGGTGCGCGACTTGTTCAACCGTCTGTCGGGCGATGAGCACGCGTTCGAGGTGCTGCCCCCCCCGGACGGTTTCGTGGGCGAGCTGCGGGCGTATCAGTTGCGCGGGTTCAGTTGGCTGGTCTATCTGCGGGACTGCGGTTTCGGCGCGTGTCTTGCGGACGACATGGGACTGGGTAAGACAATCCAGGCGTTGGCGTTTCTGCTGCATGAGAAGAACAAACCCCCGGCAGGAATACCTGCCACCCCCTTTCAAAAGGGGGCTGGCAAACCCCCGGCCCCGAATACGGGGCCACCCCCTTTCAAAAGGGGGCCTGCGCTGGTCGTGGGGCCGATGTCGGTGCTGGGCAACTGGATGCGCGAGGCGAGGCGTTTCGCCCCGTCGCTGCAGTGCCACCTGCACCACGGGCCGCTGCGGTGGCACGGGGAGTCGTTCGCGCGGGAGATGCGGGAGATGGATGTGGTCGTCACCAGCTACAGCCTGCTCCACCGCGACTACGCGGACCTGCGCAAGGTCGCGTGGTCGTGCGTCCTGCTCGACGAGGCGCAGAACATCAAGAACCCCGAGACACGTCAGGCGCAGGCCGCGCGAGCGTTGAGCGCCGACTGCCGCATCGTCCTCACCGGCACGCCGATCGAGAACCACGTCGGTGACCTGTGGTCCATCATGGATTTCCTGAATCCCGGCATCCTCGGCAAACGCGCGACGTTCCGCGATGCGTTCTTCCGCCCTATCCAGTCCGGCACCGACCCCGGCGCGCGCGGGCGGCTGCGGCGCATTACCACCCCCTTCATCCTGCGCCGACTGAAGACCGACAAGCGGATCATCTCTGACCTCCCCGAGAAGCTGGAGGCGAAAGTCTATTGCCCGCTCTCGCGCGAGCAGGTCAAACTCTACCAGGACGAGCTGACGGTCTTCCAGCACGAGCTGGAAATCGCCGAGGGCATCGGACGGCGCGGGCTGATCCTTGCCACGCTCACGCGGCTCAAGCAGATCTGTAACCACCCCGCCAACTACCTCAAGCAAAACTTCGGTGGACAAACCCCCGGCCCCGAATACGGGCCCCCCCCTTTTCAAAAGGGGGCTGCTGTTGCGGACGAGGCGAAACGTTCCGGCAAACTCACGCGCCTGAAAGAGCAGTTGGAGGAGGTGTTCGACTGCGGCGAGTGCGCGCTCGTGTTCACGCAGTACGCGGAGATGGGACACCTGCTGACGCACTACCTCTGCCAAACGTTCGGGCGCGATATGCCCTACCTGCATGGCGGCGTACCCCGCGCGGCACGCGACGCGATGGTGCGGGATTTTCAGGACACGCCCGTGCCGCGAGCGTTCGTGCTGTCGCTCAAAGCCGGGGGCCTCGGGCTGAACCTGACCCGCGCCTCGCACGTGTTCCACTACGACCGCTGGTGGAACCCGGCGGTCGAGAACCAGGCCACCGACCGCGCGTTCCGCATCGGGCAGACCCGGCGCGTGATGGTGCATAAGTTCATCTGCGGCGGCACGCTCGAGGACCGCATTGACGCGATGATCGAAAGCAAGACCGCCCTCGCCACCGAAATCATCAGCCACGGCGAGAACTTCCTCACCGAGCTTTCCAACAGCGCACTGGCCGAGCTGCTCAAACTCGAGGCCGGCGATTTTCTGGAAACGCAGACAACCGATCATGCTGGCATGAGCACCGTGAACGACATGCATTGGAGTTTCTCATGACATTCCCAGTTGATCCCATCCTTCCCACCCTTGCCGCCTCGCTGGCCGCGAACCGCGCGGTCGTGTTACAGGCCCCCCCCGGGTCGGGCAAGACGACGCGCGTCGCGCCGTTCCTGCTCAACGCCCCGTGGCTCAACGGGCGCAAAATCCTCATGCTCGAGCCGCGTCGTCTCGCCGCCCGCGGCGCGGCGGCGTACATGGCGCGACAACGCCACGAGCCCGTCGGCGCGACCGTTGGCTACCACATCCGCCTTGACCGCAAATGCGGGCCCCACACGCGCATCGAGATCCTCACCGAGGGTCTCCTCACCCAACGCCTGTTGAACGACCCCGAACTTGCCGACATCGGGCTGATCATCTTCGACGAGTTCCACGAGCGGAGCCTCGCCGCAGACACCGGACTCGCCCTCACGCTCGACGTGCGGGGGGCCCTCCGCCCCGACCTGCGTATCGTCGTCATGTCTGCCACGCTCCAGCCCGGTCCCATCGCCCGCCATCTTGGCAACGCCGACATCCACACCGCCGACGCGCGGATGTTCCCTGTCGAGACCCGCCTTTGCCCCCCCCCGGTTTCGCCTTCCGTTGTGAAGGGGTGGCGCGGGAAACAAGACGGGGTCGTCAACGCCGTCCTCCGTGCCCTGCGCGAAGAGACGGGGAGCATCCTCGTCTTCCTCCCCGGCGAAGGCGAAATCCGTCGTACCCTCCAGCGGCTCCGCGACCACCTCTCGACTTCTCACGCCTCACGCGTCACCCTCCCCCCCCCCCACCCCCCCCCCCC
>WRML01000350.1 GCA_009777165.1 Kiritimatiellota bacterium | reverse complement strand
AGGGAGGTCGCCCGGCCAAGGGGGGAACCGGACCGGCCCGCCCGCGCCCTGGGAGCGCGGTGGCGGGGGGGTGGGGGCGGCGGGGGGGGGGGACCTGCGCACCAAACAGGCGTTCGGCGACTGCCAGCTTCACATCGAGTGGCAGACGCCGGAAAAGGTTGACCCCAACATCATGAACCGCGGCAACAGCGGCGTGTTCCTCATGGGGCTGTTCGAGATCCAGGTGATGGACTCCAACCCGGACACCATCTACGCGGACGGCATCGCGGGGGCCGTCTACGGACAGAGCCCCCCGCTTGTGAACGCCTGCCGCGCCCCGGGCGAGTGGCAGAGCTTCGACATCATCTTCCGCGCCCCGCGCTGGGAGGGCGACACCCTTACGCGGCAGGGCCACGTCACGGTGTTCCACAACGGGGTGTTGGTGCAGGACCGTTGGGAGCCAGAGGGCCCCACGCACCACCTCTCGCGCACGTCCCTCACCCCCCACGCCGACAAGCTCCCCCTCTCCCTGCAATCCCACGCCAGCCCCGTCCGCTACCGCAACATCTGGATCCGCGAGGTCACCGTTAGGCCCCCCGATTGAATTGCGGTGAACTCAGGTTTGTGTTATTCAGGCGGTGTGGCGGGGGGCTTTTCTTGGGTGTCAAGGAGGGACAACACTTTGGCCTTGACTGTCGCGAAATCCGCATCGGTTTCCACTGTGCCGTAGTTCGTGTGCATGCCCCCCGTCATCTGCCCGATGGCGGCGGTTGAGGGGTTCCCGCCCAAGCACGCAATCTCAAAATCCAGGACCTTCACAAGTTGGGGGGGGGTATCCAGCGACCAGACACGGAAACTGTAGGGGCGCGTCATCAGGATCCTGTGGAGTTTAGGGTCCGCGCGCTCCACCGGCCCCATGTTGTAATGCACGTCAATCTTGTATTTGTCCGTCGGGATCGAGCCGAGCAGCATCCACGCCAGCGCGTTCTCTGCCTGAACAAATTTGCCGAGCGCGACCTTGGCGAAATCGATCGCCTCCTGTTGCTTGCCCGCGGCAAACAGCGCCTGGCATTTCCGATAGTGCGCCATCGGGTCATCCGGCGCGGCTTTGATTTGCGCCTCAATCGCTTCCAGCGACTGCGGCTTCTGCGGCGCATACTCCTGCGCACAGGCAACCGCCGCAGCACACAGCATCATCATACAGATCAGGTGTCTCATCATCATTCTCCTTCACACGTTTTGAATAGTTTAACCTTATTGGGACGGTGGTGTCAAGGGGGGGTGCCGGTGTTTTTTCATTTATTGTCCCCCCTCTGCCCTGCCAGACATTAAAAAAGTTCACACCTGTAAATTTATTTCCGCATTTCACATTTTCCGCTTATAACGGAAACACGGAAAAAGTCAATTGAATTCCTTAAGGCTCTTTGACAGTCGCGGATTGAGGTTTCAGGGTCATCGCGTCCCATGGGTCGGGCAGGGCGCGGTGATCCGGATCCGGATTCCGGAGATTTTCCCCTGGGGCGAAGTTATGCTTGCGCGACCGTACATGCTCAACCGCCTCGGTTACCGCCATAGCCGCCGCCCAAAAACGCACCCATTATGCTACTGCAACATCTGGATTCGCGAACGCCGTGTGAAGACGATCGATTCATATAGTGAATTAACGTTAAACGTGTTCCATTCTTGCATCCCGTTAGGGATGTGTCTCTCGGCAGGAAAACGCCCTTCCCCCCATGTCCGCAGGAAAAGGGGCCCCCGTCGGCGCAGGCGCGGCCGATGGGGCACGGGATGCACCTAGAGGCATCCCGATGGGATGCCATGATTTTTTTGCGTTTTCTTCTACCGAAAGAAACATCCCTGACGGGATGTTGCTACGGTATGCTTTTAAAGTGATTTCGCTATAAACGACTTGCATTTATCTTTGCAGCATTAAACCGTTGTGTTCACTATTGTAAACGTCATCCGTTTCGCTTATACTCATGTCATTGCTTTATCAACTGAAAAGGAGGATAGGATGTGTACAAAGGGACTGATCGTTTTTTCGGGCTACTTGGCACTGACGGTATTGTCGGCTCATGCGGTGTCGCCACCCATCTATGTGTTGTTCATCGAGGCGGAGGCGTTTGAGGACAAGGGGGGGTGGGTCGTGGATCAGCAGTTCATGGACCAGATGGGATCCCCCTTCCTCATGGCGCACGGCCTGGGGGTCCCCGTGGCGGATGCGAAGACGCGCGTCGAGATTCCGGCAATGGGGGCCTCCCCCTACCGCGTGCTGGCCCGCACGCGCAACTGGACCGCCCCCTGGGGGACACAGGATGCGGCCGGCAAGTTTCAGATTCTCGTCAACGGCAAGGCCCTCGAAAACACCCTCGGCACAGGGGGAGCTGAATGGGCGTGGCAGGAGGCCGGGGCGGTCTGGCTCGAAAAGGGCCCCGCCGAGTTGACACTGCGCGACCTGACCGGGTTCAACGGGCGGTGCGACGCCATCATCCTGGTGAACGACAGTCAATTTGTCCCGCCGAATGACGTCAAGAACCTCGACGCGTTCCGCCGCGAACGCGGGGCGATCACTGCGCCCAAGGGCGACGTGGCCTCCGACCTGCTCATCATCGGTGGGGGGGTCCCGGGCGTCAGCGCGGCGGTCACCGCCACGCGGCTGGGGCTGAAGGTCTCGCTCGTCCAGGACCGCCCCCTCCTGGGCGGCAACAACAGCTCCGAGGTGCGCGTCCATCTCGGCGGCCGCCAGAACATCGGCCCGTTCGACAAGCTGGGCGACACGCTGAAGGAGTACGGCCCCGCGAAGGGCGGCAACGCCCAGCCCGCCTCGCAGTACGAGGACCAGCGCAAGCTCGACATCATCAAGGCCGAGCCAAACATCCGCCTCTTCCTCAACACGCGCG
>WRML01000349.1 GCA_009777165.1 Kiritimatiellota bacterium | reverse complement strand
TTGGGGGCCCCGTACGGGAGCAAGCTCCCGTGACGAAAAGCGGCGGCGAGCCGCCGCACTCCAGGGATTGTGCCATCTTTGTGTGTACACGAGGGCTTTCAGGCCTCACGGCTCGCGAGGACACTCGCCCTCCATTTACACGAGGGCTTTCAGCCTTTGGTGGGAAGCGGACACGCTATTTCTTAACCTGCGCTAACGCTATCAACAACAAAACAAATTCACGAACAAAACGAACAAAACATGAAAATGGGATTGCGGACTCTGGGCAATCAGCGTATACTATTGATTTTGATTTTGAAGGCGATAAGGGGTTGTTATGGGTGGTTTTTTCGGGGTAGTCTCCAAGCAGAAGTGCGTGGACGATTTGTTTTACGGGACGGATTACCATTCGCACCTCGGCACGGCGCGAGGGGGGATGGCGGTGCTGTCGGGCGAGAAGGAATTTCAGCGCGTCATCCACGACATCACTAACACGCAGTTTCGCGCGAAATTCGAGGCGGATTACAACAGGTTCCGCAAGGACGAGCGGTCCTGCGCTGGCGTCGGTGTCATCAGCGACACGAACGACCAACCGCTCATCATCACATCGCACCTCGGCACCTACGCCATCGTAACGGTCGGTCTGCTCACGAACAAGGTACAACTGGTGCAGGAGCTGTTCTCCTCCTCGCGCGTGTCGCATTTCTCGGAGATGAGCCGGAGTGGGATTAATACCACGGAGGTGGTGGCGTCGCTGCTCAACGCGCAGGAGACGTTTGAGCAAGGGGTTCGCTACGCGCAACTGAAAATCTCTGGCTCCTGCTCCGTGCTGATTTTGACGAGGGAGGGCGTGCTCTACGCCATCCGCGACCGCTACGGGCGCACGCCCGTCATCCTCGGGAAGAAGGACGGTTCCGTGGCGGTCGCAATGGAGACGAGCAGTTTTCCCAACCTCGGTTACCAGACCGTGCGTGACCTCGGCCCGGGCGAGATGGTCAAGTGCACGCCGGAGGGGATGGTGACGCTCATCAAGCCGGGCAAGGAACTGGCGATCTGCTCGTTCCTGTGGGTCTACTTTGGATACCCCGCCTCAGCATACGAGGGGCGGAACGTGGAGGTCGCACGGTACGGCTGCGGGGCGGCGCTCGCGCGGCGTAACCCGATCGCGGCGGATTCGGTCGGCGGTGTCCCGGACTCGGGGGTCGGCCACGCGCTAGGTTACGCGGCGGTCGCGGGGCTTCAGTACACCCGCCCGTTCGTAAAGTACACGCCCACCTGGTCGCGTAGCTTCACGCCGCAGAAACAAGTGGACCGCGATGTGACCGCCCAGAAAAAACTCATCCCCGTGCCGGAACTCATCAGCGGCAAACGCCTCGTCTTCTGCGACGACTCCATTGTCCGCGGCACGCAGTTGAAGGGGCAGGTCAAGCGTTTGTTCGAATGCGGCGCGAAGGAGATTCACATGCGCATCGCATGCCCACCGTTGCTGTACCAATGCCGTTTCCTGAATTTCTCCCGCGCGCGCAACGAGATGGATCTGATCACGCGGCAGAACATCCGCAAGATGGATGGCGAGAAGGCGGATGTGGCGCCGTACCTCGACGTGTCTGGCGAGGCGTACCAGCGGATGGTCAACATGATACGCGATGGTTTCGGGCTTTCGACGCTCGCGTTCCAGCGGGTCGAAGATCTCGCGGCGGCGATTGGTGTCCCGTATGACAAGCTGTGTACCTACTGCTTCACGGGCATGGATGTGGCGAAGCCCCAAGGCTGCACACACGGCTGCGCGCATTGCGCCTCCCCTTGCAGTGCGAGACGGCTTGATACGCCAGGAGAGGGATGAGCTTCGGCATGCTGTGCCTCCCGCGAGCCCTACGTGCAGTCCCTCCGGCCACTCTTTCTTTTTGCCGCCGACGACAGGATTACGGCGGCCCTTTGGCAGGGTGGGTGGGGACACCCGCCTTCCAATTGCCATGGAGTTTGCGCCGATGGCGACGGTTGGGCAAACGCAAGGGGGAAATAAAAAAAAATCTGTATTTACACGCGACGTGGAAACACGGTATGCTATTCCCCATGATTCCTCTCTTCATTGTAATTTCAGCGCCGTCGGGGGCGGGCAAGACGACACTCTGCGATATGCTGTTGCAGGATTACCCCGAGATGTGCTACTCCGTCTCCTGCACCACGCGTGAGCCACGCGGGGACGAGGTTGACGGCGAAGACTACCACTTCCTCACCGTTGAGGCCTTCCAGCGTTTCATCGACGAGGGCCGCTTCCTCGAACACGCGAAGGTTCATGGCCATTATTACGGCACGCTGAGGGAGCCCATCTGTCAGGCCCTCCGTGAGAACCAGTGCGCCCTGCTCGACATTGATGTCGCGGGTGCGGAGCAGATCCGTAACCATGTGGCGATGCTCCCGCCAGGGGATCTCCTGCGCGCCGGGTTCGTTGACATCTTCATCGCCCCCCCCTCCATACAGGAGTTGGAGGTACGGCTCTACGGGCGCGGGACCGATGCGGACGCCGTCATCGCGAAACGCCTCCGTAACGCCCGCCAAGAGATGGAGCAGGCTAGCCGCTATATGTTCCAGATTGTCAACGACGACCTCGGCGTCGCCTTCCGCCGCCTCTGCGACATCATCAACGTGAAGGCCCAACTGATTTAACCCCACAAGGGAAAGGAACACACTATGGCAACCATCCTCCTCGGCGTGACAGGCTCAATCGCGGCGTACAAGGCGTGTGAGCTTACGCGGTTGTTCGTCAAAGACGGGCACGACGTGCAGGTGCTGATGACCGCGGCCGCGGCGGAGTTCGTCGCGCCGCTCACCTTCCGTACCCTCTCGCGCAACCCCGTGCCGGAAACGATCTTCGGCGAGCCGGACGAGCGGATCCCGGGG
>WRML01000348.1 GCA_009777165.1 Kiritimatiellota bacterium | reverse complement strand
GTGCGGTGGCTTGCCACCGCACTCCATAGGTTGCGCGATAGACAAACCCCCGCCGCCGAATACGGCGGCACCCCCTTTCAAAAGGGGGCTGGGGGGGGCTTGACACAGGACTGGAAATGGGGATACACTACACATCATGTTTTTCAAATGGATAAAGGCGATTGTGATTCTGCCCCTGAATGCGCTGGTGTTCATCCCGGCGTTGATCGTTTGGATTTCGGGGGATCGGCTGAGCTTAACCAGCGGATGGAAATTCCATATGGGGATTCTCTTGCTTGCCGCCGGCTTCGCCCTTGCGGTCTGGACCATGACGCTGTTCCACCGCCTGGGCAAGGGTACGGCGGCACCGTGGGACCCGCCCCAGCAACTTGTCGTGGCGGGACCGTACTGCCACGTCCGAAACCCGATGCTGACCAGCGTGTTCCTCATGCTGGCGGCAGAGGCCCTCCTCGCCGGTTCCGTTGTGCTCCTGTCGTGGCTCGCGGTTTTCGTCTGCGTCAACATGCTCTATTTCCCGCTCGTCGAGGAGAAGGAACTCCTGCGCAGGTTCGGGGCGGACTACGCCCGTTATAAGGCGAACGTGCCGCGCTATCTCCCAAGACTCAAGCCGTGGCGGTATGTGCCCCCGCGTGGGGGCAAGCCCCCACGACGAAAAGCGGCGGCGAGCCGCTGAACCTTTCCCGTGACGCCGGCGTTTACAGGGGCATGAGAAGATATGTTCTGATTTTCCTGTCCGGCATTGCCGGGGGGGGGGCGGCGCAGGAGGGGGCCGTCACCAACCTGCCGCCGATCGTGGTGGAGGCGACGGCGATATCGAAGTACCGCGTGGAGCAGGCGGAGTCGGCGCGGCTGCCGTTCAGGGCGGAGGAGTCGCCGCAGGTGGTGGACGTGCTGACGGAGGATTTCATCCGCGACCGCAACCCGTCGGACCTCGACAACCTGCTCTCGTTCCAGCCGGGGGTCTACACGGGCGGCAAGACGCTGCTCTCGCGCACGGCCGGGCAGTACACGATGCGCGGGCTGTCGGGCAGTCAGGTGCTGCTCAACGGCGTGGTGCCGATGTCGGCGGGCATGGGGACGTTCATGGACCCGGCGCTGCTCGACCGCGTGGAGCTGCCCAAGGGGCCCGTCGGGTCGGTGTACGGCGGGCAGGGGGGGGTGCTGGGGCCCTACGGCGCGGGGGGGGCCGTCGTGGTCTACCAGAAACGCGCGAGGAGCGATTCGGAGTTCGGGAGCGCGGAGCTGCGCTCGTCGCTCTCGGACGGGGGGGGGCAGTGCTACCGCCTGCTGGGCGACGTGAACGGGGCCGTGGCGGGGGAGTGGCTGTGGATGCGCCTGCCGCTGGGGGTGGACCTGAGCCGGCCCTCCTGGTTGCCGGGGGGGTACGCCTGGGGGCAGGGCTACACGCTCGCGCCGTCACTCCTGCTGGAGGGGGACGGGGTGCGCGCGGGCGTGGACACGAGCGTCAGCTACAGCGACCGCCCGGGGTACCAGGGCATCTCGGTCTTCAGGGGCCGACCCCGCGCGACCGGCCCGGGGGCCCCCTACGGCTGGGACACCAGCCTCTCGCTCAGGGACATGCGCGACGACTACCTCGGCGTCACGGTGCTGCCGTGGGTGGAGGTGGACGTGACCGAGGCGCTGACGCTTCGCGCGGGGGGGGGGCTGGCGTGGAACTTCATGGACTACGACCACGTGGGCCCCTCCAGCGGCATCCCGACCGCGGCGGCCCCCTACGAGGCCTGCACGGGGGATTTTATCGCGCGTAATTACAACGCCTACCTCCACGCCGTCTACAGGTTGGAGGCGGGCCCCGTGGCGCAGACGCTCGCGGGGGGGGTGGACTGGACGCAGCAGGGGCGCACGGGGAAGAGCGCGTTCCAGTCCGTCGCCGCGCCCGTCTTCATCGACCGCGGCACGCTCGAGTCCACCGCGACGCGCGTCGAGAAGTACGGCGCGTTCGTGGAGGACAGCCTGGAGTGGGGGGGGCTCCGTGCCGTGCTGGGCCTGCGCTACGACGACTACCGCAGCGGCGAGGGCAACCGCGCCGGCGCCTGGGGCCCCCGCGCCGGGGTCGCCTACCTCGTCACCCCCTGGCTCATCCCCTTCGCCAACGTGACGCTCACCTCCGCGCCCAACTTCGGCAACCCCGGCGAGGACGGCCGCGAGCTCACGGACAGCTGGACCGCCGTCCAGTGCGAGGGGGGCCTGCGCGTCGCGCCCGTCAACGACTTCTGGGTCACCGCCTCCGCCTTCCGCATCGGGCAGGACAAGACCCCCCTCTCCACCTCCGGCAGCCCCAACGGGCCCTTCGTGTCCGACGGCAAGACCGTCTCGCAAGGCATCGAGCTTTCCGCCGTCGGCAACCTCCGCCGCAACTGGTCCGTCTACGCCGCGTGGGCGTTCATTGACTTCGACGACAAGAACAGCGGCCAGAAGTACGACCGCTTCCCCCCCCACGCCGTCTCGCTCTTCACCACCTACAAGATCGAGGCCGAGGACACCCCCCTCGACGGCACGGTCCTGGGCTTCGGCTACCGTTTCCGCGACGGCTTCGACCAGACCACGCGCGGGCAGTACCAGGGGGCCGACTACCGCGTGGACGGCTACAGCGTGTTCGACGCCTCCGTCGAGTGGCCCCTGCCCAAGTCGTGGCATCTGGGCGACGCCTCCCTCTCGCTCGCCCTGAAGAACATCCTCAACCGGCGTTACGTCGAGTCCGCCCGCAACATGCAGTGCTTCGTCGGCGACCCCCGCACGTTCGAGCTTGCCCTGCGCTTCAGGTTCTGAGAGGGGGGGGGGGAACGCGCATCATAGAGCATTTTATAGTGAATTATAGTGAATTCACATAAAACGTGTTCCATTCTTACATCCCGTTAGGGATGTGTCTCTCGAT
>WRML01000347.1 GCA_009777165.1 Kiritimatiellota bacterium | reverse complement strand
GGCCGTACAGCCCGCGGGTGAGGGGGGGGGGCATGGAGGCGTCGGGCGTGATGGGGACGGCCCGCATGCCCTCGCGCAGGCCCTCCAGGAACGGCAGCCCCGGGAGGGCCGCCAGCGGCGCCAGCCGCTCGTCCGCGATGTCCAGCGCCAGCCTCCCCCCCTCGCACCGCACCGTCAGGAGGAACGCCGAGGCCAGGACGCTGTACCGCCCCCAGCGGCCGTCCACCTCCGCGCTCTCGAGCAGGATGCCCTGCGGGTTTTTCAGGAACAGGCTGATGGGCGTGTCCGTGTCGCCCATCTTGGGGCGAGCCGTCTGCTGCAGTATGATGTCCGGTCTCATGCGTGTCTCAACTCCTCCTGTTTCTACAAAAAGAAACACGGCGCAGTATAGACGTTTCTATTTGAAGAGTCAATCTGTTTCTTTAAAAAGAAACATTTTTTTTTCTGCCCTTGCCGAAAAATCAGAAACGATGTAATATGTGTTCCTATCAACTATGAAAAACATGCTCATCAAAGCATCGGCAGGGACGGGCAAGACATTCGCACTCGCGACGCGCATGATCCGCCTCATGCTGCTCGGCACCGATCCGCGGCACATCGTCGCGCTGACCTTCTCCCGCGCGGCCGCGGGCGAGATCTTCAGCCGCGTCGCCGAACGCCTCGCCGCCGCCGCGACGGACGCGCCCGGCGCCGCCGCCGAGACCGCGCACGTCCTCAACGGCCTCCCCCCCCCGCTGGCCGACGCGCTCCAGGCCGCCCACCCGGGGGGGCTCTCGGCCACCGTCTTCGCGGGTCTGCTCCGCAACCTCATCGCCACCCAGCACGTCAGCATGATCGGCACCATCGACAGCTTCATGACGCGCATGGTGCAGGCGTTCCCCCTCGAGCTCGGCCTGCAGGGGACGCTGGCGATCATGGACGACTACCACGCGTCGCGCGAGAAACACGCCGCCGCCGCCGCCCTCCTCAACGCCACCGCAGACGCAGGCGCGTTCTGCGAGGCGTTCCAGCTCGCCACCGCCGGGCGCGAGGGCAAGTCCTTCTGCGCCAAGCTCGACGACTTCATTGACGCCTGGCACACCGCCTACCTCAACCACCCCGACACCGCCGCATGGGGGGACCCCGAGACGATATTCGGGCGCGCGGGGTTTCTGCCCCGCAACGAAAAACCGAATGCCGTCGAATGCCATCGAGTGCCGTCGAATGCCATCGAAGACGGCAACCCCGCCTCCCTCGCGTCACGCCTCCGCGACACCCTCCGCGCCGACTGGGAGACCGCCGGCCGCGTAGCAACGTGGGACGAGTTCTGCGACTTCGTCCACGCCTTCAACGGCACGTTCAGCGACAAGGCCGCCGTCAGGAACGTCCTTGCCGCCTGCACCCCCGTCGGCGACATCACCATCTCCTACAACCGCCGGAAAGTCACGTTCACGGCGGAAAAGGCCGCCCTCATCCGCGAGGCCGTCGGGACGCTCCTCGGCACCGCGCTCAAGATACGCTGCGACCGCACGCAAGGCATCCACCGCCTCATGACGCTCATCGAGTCCGTCTACGCCGCGAACACGCGCCGCCACGGGAAACTCGTCTTCGACGACATCCCGCGCCTCATCGCCCGCCTCGACGACGCCACGCGCCAGAACATCGAGTACCGCTTCGACACGCGCTTCCGCCACTGGGCCCTCGACGAGTTCCAGGACACCTCCCACGCGCAATGGAACGCCATCCGCAACCTCGTCGAAGAAGTCATCCAATCCACGGACGAACGCTCCATGTTCATCGTCGGCGACATGAAGCAGGCCATCTACGGCTGGCGCGGCGGTGACGTCGCCATCTTCGAGCGCGAGGCCGCCTCCGGCCTCTACGAGCAGCTCGCCCTCAACGACTCCTACCGCTACGCGCCCGAGATCGCCGACTGCGTCAACCGCATCTTCGACGGCGGCCGCATCGCCGCGTTCCTCACAGGACGCGCGGAGGCGGCCGGCGCGAAATGGCAACGCCTCTGGGCCCCCCACCGCTCGGCCGCCAAGCGCAACGGCCACGTCTCCGTCCGCCGCGTCCCCGCGCCGGACAAGGACGCGGGCGAGCGTGACATCGACCCCTACCTGAACGCCGCCCGCGAAGAGCTTGCCCGCATCCGCCCCTGGGAGCGCGGCATCTCCGCCGCCGTGCTTGTCCGCACCAACACGCAAGGCGCGCAATTCGCCGAGGCCCTCCGCGCCGCGCACATCCCCGCCGTGTGGGAAGGCGAGAGCGCCATCTCCGACACCCCCGTCGTCACCGCGCTCCTGAACCTCCTCCGCTTCGCCGAGCACCCCGGCGACACCCTCGCCTGGCAGCACATCCGCGCCACCCCCCTCGCCGCCCGCGTCTTCCCCGACATCTTCGCGCGACCGCCTAACACGAATTTTTTCACACAGAGCCACAGCGCCACAGAGGGATACAGAGAGCCTCTAAAAGAAAACATTCCCGTTCTCTGTGCCTCTGTGTCTCTGTGTGAAAAATCAGGTCATTGCGAAGCCCAGCACGCGCTCAGCAAGCGCGTGCTGGCCGACGTGTCGCGCCACGGCCTCCCCCGCGCACTGCGCGGCTACACCGAGGCGATGGGCCCGACCGACCCCTTCACGCAGAGCCGCCTCGACATGCTCCTGCGGGCCGCCGTGCAGTTCACCGCCGAAGCCGACGCCGAGGCCACGCTCACCGACTTCGCCGACTACGTCGCCCGCTTCACCACGCGCGACGTCGCCGACACCTCCACCGTCAAGATCATCACCGTCCACCGCAGCAAAGGCCTCGGCTTCGACCACGTCATCCTCCCCCTCATCGAGCCGAAAGGCATCACCAGCCTCCGCGCCGACGACATCCTCGGGGCCCCCGACGGCACATGGCTCCTGACCCGCCCCCCC
>WRML01000346.1 GCA_009777165.1 Kiritimatiellota bacterium | reverse complement strand
CGCAGCAGCTCGACCGGCATCAGCCCCGCCTCCCCCCCGGCCCCCTCGTACCAGTGGCGTCGCCCCATGAACGCCGCGACGCGCACGCCGTGGCGTTCGAAGCAGACCAGCTCGCCCGCATGCCCGGCGATCGTCCCCCCCCCCAGACCAGGGATGTCCGAGTACGCGACGCGTACCCCCCCCTCTGCCTGGAGCGCCTGGCTCCATCCCGAGCCCAAGATCAACCCTACGTCAGGGGGGGGGGCGAAGCAACCGTGCGGCAACGCCTTTTCAGCACAATCGAAAATTTTCGTGTCCATGATTGCGGGGTACTATACCAGCCTCGCCCTCGAAAGTCAAGCGGCGTCAAATCGGGCAAAAATTCCTGTTGTCGGGGCAAGGGGAATAGCCTATACTATCTTTTTGTCACGGTTTGTTCTGTGAGGAGGTGAAGGAAGATGTTAAGGTGGAAACCTGAGTTGTATGGGAGGTCGCTCCTTCGATTGTCGGATCTTTCGGATGAGGAAATGTTGAGCCTCGTGCAGTTGGCGATTGACCTGAAGGCGCGGCGGCGGGCAGGGGTGCGCGGCGACCTGCTGAGGCGGAGGCAGGTGGCGCTGATTTTCGAGAAAAGCTCGACGCGGACGCGTAACTCGGCGTCGATCGCCATCCGCGACGAGGGGGGGGGTGCGGAGTACCTCTCGACGAACGACATCCACCTGGGCTCGAAGGAGTCGGTCAAGGACACGGCGCGTGTGCTGGGGAGGCTCTTCGACGGCATCCTGTTCCGGGGCTTCAAGCAGTCAACGGTCGAGACGTTGGCGGCGTATTCAGGGGTCCCCGTGTGGAACGGTTTGACCGATGATTTCCACCCGACGCAGATTCTCGCGGACCTGATGACCATCCAGGAGAGCTTCGGCCGCCTGAAGGGGCTGAAGGTCGCTTACGTCGGGGACGGACGCAACAACGTGGCGAATACGCTGATGTTCGGGTGTGTCAAGGCGGGGGCCCACTTCGTGAACTGCACGCCGGATGTGTTGGTGCCAGACCCCGCGTTGGTGCAAGAGGCGCGTGAGGTCGGCAAGCGCAACGGGGCGTCGGTCGAAATCGTGAGTGACCCCAAGGGGGGGGTGGCGGGCGCGAACGTGATCTACACGGACGTGTGGGTCTCGATGGGGGAGGAGGCGCAGATGGAGCAGCGCCTGAGCCTGTTGCGTCCCTATCAGGTGAATATGGAACTCATGCGAGCGACCGGCAACATGGGCGGCGAGCTGATGTTCCTGCACTGCCTCCCCGCGTTCCATGACCGCGAGACCGCGATGACCGCGGAGTCCGGCGCACTGGAGGTGACGGACGATGTCTTCGAGGCCCCCTTCTCGAAAGTCTTCGACGAGGCGGAGAACCGGATGCACACCATCAAGGCGCTGTATGTCTCGGCGATGGTGGATGGGGGTGGTTTTTAGGGGTGAGTTTTTAGTTGGATGGGAACTGTTCTCACACAAAGGCACAAAGGTCACAAAGGCAATATGGATTGCAGATTTGAGATTCTGGATTTGATTCTCTGTGTCTCTGCGAAAAAAAACTCGAAGCAATGCCTTTGTGACCTTTGTGCCTTTGTGTGAGAAAAAAAAGGAATGGTTATGTTGAAACGGATTTGCGGGTTGGGCTGGGAGGTGTATCAGGCGTTGCCGCTCGACGAGAAGATCACGTACCTGATGCAGCCGGACGGGACCCCGTTCCACACGCTGTTCGCGCAGCAATTCGGGCTGGACCTCCTGACGCGGCTGGCGACGCTGACGAATGAGATACGGGCCATCTCGAAGTCGAAGAACGGTACGGAGTTCCTGCGCTCCCTGCTCGCGCACAAACGGGCGATGCTCTATTTCTCGCAGCCGAGCTCGCGCACGTTCCTCTCGTTCCTGTCGGCCTGTCAGATCCTTGGGATGCCGTCGGGGGAGGTGCGCGACATGGCGACGTCCTCCGAGTTCAAGGGCGAGTCGCGTGAGGACTCCGTGCGGACGTTCAGCTCGTACTTCGACCTCATCATCATGCGCACGCAGGAGAAGGGCCTGGCCGAGCAGATGGCGTGGGTGCTGTCCAACTCCGACCGCCCCATCCCCATCATTAACGCCGGATCGGGGCAGGACCAGCACCCCACGCAGGCCCTGCTCGACATCTACACCCTGCTGCGGAGCTTCGAGCGGACGGGGGGGCTGCGGGACAAGACCATCGTCTTCTGCGGCGACCTCCTGCGCGGCCGCACCGTGCGCTCACTCTCCAACCTGCTGCTGAACTATCCGAACATCCGACAGATTTTCGTCGCGCCGCAACCGTTGCAGGTCGGTGCGGATATACAGATGATGTTGAAGGAGAGGAACATCCAGTTTGAGTTGACGGACCATTTTCATCGCGCAATCCCCCAAGCGGACGCGGTGTACATGACGCGCATCCAGGACGAGTGGGACGCCACGAAAGGCGAGAGCGCGCGCATTGACACCAGTCGCTTCACGTTCGGCGCGGACGAGTTGGCGCTGCTGCCGAAAGACGCAGTCATCCTGCATCCCTTGCCGCGCCGTGACGAGATTGACACGGTGGTTGACTCGGATCCCCGCGCGATGTACTGGCGGCAGATGCGCAACGGTATGTGGATCCGCACCGCCCTCATCGCCGCGACTTTCCGTTGCGAGCATCAGGTTCACGCCTATTACCGCAACTAAAACATTCTAAATAAATGTGTGGCCGAAAGAGGGCGAAGCTCTCGAACGTGCCAATGACAAGGATTTTTTTGCGTCCCGATGCGATCCTCTGGCGTGCGGCGGCGAACCGCCGCACGCCAGAGGTTGCGCCTTCTCGACACAGGCGCCGGGGGTTTTCTTCCCCCCCGGTTTTTTGGGGACGGAGCGTGCGTACGGGACGTAGTGAACA
>WRML01000345.1 GCA_009777165.1 Kiritimatiellota bacterium | reverse complement strand
GCGCGGCGGGGGCCCCCCCCCCCCCCCCCCCCCCCCCCATGTTTCCTAATTCCTTCCCCCCCCCCCCCGTGGTCATGCTCCTCCGAGCACCCCCCCCCGAGGAGTGCCGCAATCACAAATGCCAAATAACGTGTCTTCTCTTTCATAACCATTCCTCTTTTATTTTCTCACACGAAGGCACAAAGGACACGAAGGCAATGCTTCGGTTTTTTGATCAAAACCTTTGTGCCCTTTGTGCCTTCGTGTGAGAATACTGCTCATCCTTTTCACTCCGCAAACTTCCCGATGTTAATCTCCGCCTCGCGCAATGCCTGTTGCGCCTCAATCCAATCCAATCCTATGGCGACACACGTTTGAATCGCTTCGAAATACGTCACAATATCCGCCTCGCCCGATCTGTTCAATTCTCCGATGTCCCTGAAAGACTGTTGCGCAATGTCTTCCATTTCTTTGCACCGCCGCTCGTTCTCCTCCGCCAGACGCAGGGTTCGCTTGGCGTTTTCCAGCTCGCCGACAAGCCGCTTCCACTCGTTGACTGCCTCTATCCGCGCCTGCTGACGCGCCCCCTCCGCAACGGCAATCGCCTGGCGGTTGCGGTTCCAGAGCGGGAGCGTCATCCCGAACGTCAGCCCCGCGCGTGTCTCGCCGTCCTCATTCCCGAGCGCGGGCCCGATTTTGAGGTTCGGGTACTGGCGGCGGATTTCCGTGCGCAGGTCAGCCTCCGCCCCCCCCAGCCGCGCCAGCTTCTCCTGCACCCTCGGGTGGCGGATGAGCGTGTCCTCGGACGGCGTGGGATCGGGGGGGGGGGAGGCATCCTCCGTCGCAATAAATTCAACGGATACGGACGGGTGAAGCCCCATCAACTGGACAAGCGCGAGACGTTGCGCCTCCGCCTCCGACTCCATGCGCCGCAGATCCCCCCCCATGCGCAAGATGTCGTGTTGCAGACGCGTCCCCTCTGCGGCATCGAGCTCACCCGCCGCAATCAGTTGTTTGACAGTCCCGTCCTCGCGAACAAACGCCGCCAGATGATGAAGCAACAGACGATGGCACTCGATTGCGTGTTCGAGATTGTTCCAAGCGTGGGCGACCTCCGCCATCAGCTCGCGCTCCGCGACGATGATGGCGCACGCGTCCGCGAACGCATACGCCTCCGCCGCCTTGCGCTCGAGCGCGGGGACGCCGTTGATGGGGATCGTGAACGCCAGCGACGACGCGAGAATCCACGGTTGCGGGACGCTCTTCATAATGCGGAGTGCCTCGACGTCGAGTTCCGGGTCCTCCCACCAGCCCGTCTGCAGGACGGCGTTCGACGACGCGAGATGACGCGCGCGCAGGGCGTTGATCTCGGGGTTCAGGAGCAGCGCGAGTTGCTGCGCCTCGGAAATCGTCAGGTGCAGCGGGGCGGCCGACTGCCCCGTCCACGCCGCGCGCTCCTGCTCCCAGTCAATAGGGTAGGGGGTGTACGTGCGGCACCCGGCGGCAATCAACAGAAACGAAAATAAATTGAGCAACTTTGTCTTCATCAGAAACAACCTTTGAGATGGGATAGGCGTTACGCCCAGGACATTGATCCAGCCACTAGCCACGAGTCGCTAGTCACTCTTTTGTCTCAACAGAGCTGCCGCTGGAACGTGACGCACAAAGGCGGCTTATGACGGTCTCGCGTCGTCGGCAACCGCGGTGTCAGACGAACTACACACATCGGTTGCGCGGAAAGATGAAATGGTTGTGCAGGCACTTGCCAGACCGTACTGGTCGTGACTGTCTGCGTGGCAGGTTGAAGGGTACTGATCACGAGGTGGTCACACGCGTGCGGGAGCGCCGACAGGACAACATCGCTTGCGCGCTGCTCTGCGGCATCCGCTTCGTCGTGACACCCTCGGCACGGACACGCCTGCTCCGTACGATCCGCGTCAACAAACGGACACAAACAAAACGACATCCCTTGAAAGATGGTCGCCCCGAACAATACGGACACACACGCAAAAACGAGTGCTTTTGCATGAAGATAGTCCCGCCATCTGTTCTGAGTGTTTCGCATCACGTAAGAACCAGTTTAGGTGAGGCGCACATCCGGGTCAAGGCGAAAATGTCGACGTTACACATTAAACAGGAAGTGCACCACATCGCCGTCCTTCACGACATACTCCTTGCCCTCGATGCGCATGAGCCCAGCGGCTCTCGCGCCAGCCTCGCCGTTGAGGCGGACGTAGTCGTCAAACGCGATGACCTCCGCGCGGATGAACCCGCGCTCAAAATCCGTGTGGATGACGCTCGCGCATTTCGGCGCGGTCCAGCCACGGCGGAACGTCCACGCACGCACTTCCTTCGGCCCTGCCGTGAAGTAACTGGCAAGCCCCAGGGTGTGGTAGGCCTTACGCGCAGTCTGCTCCAGCCCGCTCTCCGCCAGGCCGAACATCGCGAGGAATCCATTGCGCTCGGCATCGGGAAGCCCCACGAGTTCCGCCTCCATCTTCGCGGAGATGATCACGACGTCACACCCCTTCTCCGCCGCATACGACTGGATACGCCCGATATGCGCGTTGTCCTTGCCGAGGTCGCCCTCACTCACGTTGGCACAGTAGATGACCGGCTTGTCGGTCAGGAACTGAAGCTCGGTCAGCGTGTTGAGGATGGGATCCACCTCGTCGCGCGGGAACAGGCGCACGGGCTTGCCCTCATCCAGATGCTTGGCGAGCGCCTCCATCGCCTCGACCTCCCGGCGCAACTCCTTGTCTGCGCGCGCCATGCGCCCGACGCGGTCGAGGCGTTTCTCCAGCGACTGCATATCGGCAAGGATGAGTTCCATCTCGATAATCTCGATGTCGCGGACAGGATCAATGCCACCCTCGACGTGCATCACGTTCTCGTCTTCAAAGCAACGCACCCCCTGAAGGATCGCACTC
>WRML01000344.1 GCA_009777165.1 Kiritimatiellota bacterium | reverse complement strand
CCCCTGTGTTCCGCCTCGAGGTGCAAGGGTCGCGCGCAGCGCTCCGTGTGCGGCTGAACGCGGCGTATGGGGAGCAGTCGTTCGCGGCAGGGGTCCCCTGCGTACAGGCGGAGTTCGTCGTGCCAGACCCCGACGACATCCTGGCCTACCGCACGCGGAACCTCCCCGCCGAGCAGAAGGCGGAGGCGCGGCTCCTCGCCTACGGGTTCGAGAAAGACCCCGACGCAGCGGATAACTCCTACACGCTCATCGGGCCGCGCGAGGTGTTGAATTTCCTTGGCACAGGCTATCCCTCGCTCGGGCGCTTCGGGTGGAAAATCACGCTCATGCCGCGTCTCTTGGAATGGGTGGACGCATTGCCGGTCATCACGCCCGTGGTGCAGATTTCGGAGAAGCGCAACGGCTATTTCGACGTGGGCTTCACCTTCGACTTGCCGGGCAAGGGGGGGGTCCCCTCCACCGAAATCCAACGCGCCATCAATCGCGGCGACGCCTATCTCGATTCCGACGAGGGCCCCCTGCTGATTGACAGCGAGGCGGTGGAGTCCATGCGCGGCATCTTTGCCGATTGCCGGAGCAGGTCGGGCGATCAGCCGGGGCATTTCGAGATGTCGCCTGTCTATGCGCCGTTCGTGCAGGCGTCGCTCCAGTCCATTGACGGCATTGACGTGGAGGATCCGCCGGACTGGCGCGACCGCGCCGCCGAACGCAACCGCGCGGCGAACACGCGCCTGTGCCCCGTGCCGCTCGGGGCGTTGGAGAACACGCTGCGCCCGTATCAGAAGGAAGGCGTGTATTGGCTGCGCTTCATCGAGGCGTCCGGGCTCAACGGGATCTTGGCGGACGAGATGGGCCTGGGCAAAACGCTCCAGACGCTTGCGTGGCTGTGTCTGCCGCGTTCCGACACGCGCGCGCAGGGGAAACCCGCGCTCATCGTCTGCCCCACGAGCCTTGTCGAGAATTGGAACCGCGAGGCCGAGACATTCGTTCCGCACCTCACACGCCTCGTCATCTCCGGCCCCGACCGCGCCGAACGGTTCGCGAAAATTCCCGAGCACGATCTGGTCATCACGTCGTATGCGCTTCTGCGGCGTGACTTGGGATTTTACAACGATGTCCAATTTTCCGTGGCGGTGCTGGACGAAGCGCAGCACATCAAGAACCGTTCCACGCAGAACGCGGTTTCCGCAAAGCAAATTCATGCCGTCAGCCGCCTCGTGCTGACAGGCACGCCCGTTGAGAACAGCGTCGCGGACGTGTGGTCAATCATGGATTTCCTGATGCCGAGCTATCTCGGCGAGTATGAGGATTTCCGTTTCAACTATGAACAGCCCATCGCGGAGGGCGACCGCGACGGCGAACAGGCGCAGCTCAAACTCCGCCGCAAGCTCAACCCGTTCCTGTTGCGGCGCGTGAAGAAAGAGGTCGCCAACGACCTGCCCGACAAGATTATCAAAGTCTCGTTCTGCACACTGACCCAAGACCAGCAGCGCGTTTACAACACCCTGCTCAACGAATCACGCACCGCCATCAACGGGCTCGTCAAGGCGAAGGGATTCGACCGTTCGCGCTTCGAGATCCTCGCCCTGCTCATGCGCCTGCGCCAGGTGTGCTGTCACCTTGACCTCCTGGGAAGTTCTAAAGTTCTAAAGTGCGAACGTTCTAAAGTTCCTTCGGATGTTGTGCCGGACGGCGCAGAGGTGCATAACTTTAGAACTTTAGAACTCTCGAACGTTAGCACTTCTTCCTCCCCCTCCGCGAAGATGGATGCGTTCTTTGATTTGTTGGACGAGGCCATGGACGGCGGCCACCGCATCCTCGTGTTCAGCCAATTTGTCGCGATGCTCAAACTGCTGCGCCAAGAACTCGATCAGCAGGCGATTCCGTATTGCTACCTCGATGGCTCGACGCAAGACCGTCTCGCGCAATGTCAGCGGTTTAATTTGACACCGAGCATCCCGTTGTTTTTAATCAGCCTCAAGGCCGGCGGGACAGGGCTGAATTTGACCGGCGCGGACATGGTGGTGCATTTCGATCCGTGGTGGAATCCGGCGGTTGAGGATCAGGCCACGGACCGCGCCCACCGCATCGGGCAGAAGCGCACGGTGTACAGCATCAAACTGATTGCCGAGCATACGGTCGAGGAAAAGGTGCTTGCCATGCAACGCAAGAAGCAAGCCATCATCAACGCCACGATCGGCACCACTGACGACACCGTCATGCAGAAACTCACCTTCGACGACATCCGCGATTTGATCGGGCTCTAACGTCTTTTCAAACGGTGAATGGCGATGCGAATTGCGGGAATTGCGATGTCGCGCGCGTGCGTTTCCGGCATTGACATCGTTCGGGGAATCTGCTACTGTGTGCGGCGTTTTGCATGAATTACGGAAGCCCGTGGGAATCGGGTGTGGTCGCGCCGCTGTAATCAGCTACAAACTCCTGTGATGCCATTTCCGGGAACGGGGAGAAGGCTGGGGCAAGGTTAAGCTGTAAGCCAGAAGACGGGTTCATGCAGTTGTCGGCACACCTTCGCGCAAGGGAGGGCAAGACTGCACCGGCCGTGTCCGGTTCCTTCTTCAGCCCTCGCGGTGACGCCCCTTGCACGGGGGGGTGCCCCAGATCCCGCATGAGGAGAGCGAAACATGAAGTGCACAGCATCACAGGGCCGCACGTCCGCACTATGGACGGTTTGCGCGCTGACCATCCCGGGACTCGTCCCGGCACAGACGGATTCACCCGCCCACCTGCCCCCGGTCGTCGTCGAGGCGAGCCGCACGGGACAGCGCGCGGAGGAGATGCCCACCGGCGTGACCGTCATCACGGCGGAGCAGATCCGGCGCGCGGGGGCCCTGGACACCGTCCAGGCCATCGAGAAGCTGGGGGGCCTGCACGTCCGCCGGGTCAACGGCAAC
>WRML01000343.1 GCA_009777165.1 Kiritimatiellota bacterium | reverse complement strand
GCAAGCTGGCGAAGGGCGGCAAGACGCGCAACCCGCGCAAGGCGAGCAACAAGTTTATCATCAAGCGGAGAAAGTAACGCATGGGTCGATCTATCAAGAAGGGACCGTACGTCGAGCAGAGTCTGCTGGACAAGGTCGAGAAGATGAACGCGTCAGGGAAGAAGCAGCCGATCAAGACCTGGTCGCGCCGCTCGATGATCCTGCCGGATTTCGTGGGGCACACGTTTGCGATTCATAACGGGAAGCAGCACGTGCCGATCTTTATCACGGAGAACATGGTGGGGCACCGCTTGGGGGAGTTCGCGCCAACGCGCACGTTCAGGCAGCACGGGGTCCACACGGACAAGGCCGTCGCGAAATAAGGGAGTGTGAGTGAGATGAAAGAAGTGACTGCCATTACCCGCAACGTCCGGATGTCCGCCCAGAAGGGGCGCCCGCTGGCGCGTGAGTGCCAGGGGAAGCCGGTGGCGGAGGCATTGAAGATTGTGGAGTTCAGTCCTCGCAAGGCGGCGCTGATCTTGGGCAAGACGCTCAAGTCGGCGGTCGCGAATGCGAAGAACAACGCGAACCTGGACGTGGACACGCTGAGGGTTGTGCTGTGCGTGTTTGACGAAGGGACGCGGATGCGCCGGTTCTGGCCGCGGGCGCGCGGAAGCGCGAGCCCGATTGCCAAGAGGTCGTGCCATTGCAAGGTCATCTTGTCCGGCGAGGGGCAACAGTAAACGCTTTTGAGAGGAGTAAGGCTTTGGGACAGAAAGTAAATCCAATCGGTTTCCGCATCGCGGTGGACAAGCAGTGGCGCAGCCGCTGGTTCGCCAACAAGAAGCAGTTCGGCGAGCTGCTGGCGGAGGACCAGATGATTCGTGAGGTGGTCCGTAAGCGCCTGGAGGGTGCGGCGATCACCAAAATCTTGATCGAGCGTTACGCGAACCGCGTGCGTGTGAACCTGTTCTCGGCGAGGCCGGGCGTGGTGATCGGGCGCAAGGGACAGGACGTGGACAAGATCCGTCAGGATCTGGCGAAGAAGACGGGGAAGGAGATTTACCTCGAGATCCACGAGGTGCGTGACCCGGACGCGAACGCCCAGCTGGTCGCGGAAAGCATCGCGCAGCAGATCGAGCGGCGCGCGGCGATCAAACGTGCCATGAAGCGCGCGGAGAAGGTGGCCATGGAGATGGGCGTGGACGGGATCAAGATCCGCTGCAGCGGCCGCATCAACGGCGCCGAAATCTCGCGCGTGGAGTGGAGCAAGCAGGGCAAGGTGCCGTTGCACACGTTGCGGGCGAACATCGAGTACGGGTTTGCGGAGGCGAACACGACCGCCGGGATCATCGGCGTGAAGGTTTGGATCTGCAAGCGTGAGGATTTCCAGCCGGCGCGTTCCGGCGGACAAGGATCGAGGAGGAGAAGAGATGCCGCTCATGCCTAAGCGGGTGAAGCACCGCAAGCAATCAAAAGGGAACCGCGCAGGCTACGCCACGTCGGGGGCGGAGCTGGCCTACGGCGAGTTTGGCCTGAAAGCGTTGGAGCGCGGCTTCCTGACGAACACGCAGATCGAGGCCTGTCGCGTGGTCATCAACCGCGAGATGAAGCGCAAGGGGAAGCTGTGGATCCGGATTTTCCCGGACAAGCCGATTACGCGCAAGCCCATCGAGGTCCGTATGGGCGGGGGGAAGGGCAACCCGGAGTTGTGGGTGGCCGTAATCCTGCCGGGCAAGATTTTGTTCGAGATCGGCGGCGTGCCGGATTCGGTGGCCCGCGAGTGCCTGCGCCTCGCGGATACGAAGATCGGGCTGCGCACGATTCTCGTCACGCGTCAGGGTGTAGGAGTGTAACGGAGTCATGAAAGCAAGAGAATTGAGGGAACTCGGGGCGGAGGAGCTGAGCCTGCGCATCCGGGAGAAGACGAAGGAGCTGGCGGACATGCGGCTGCGACACAAGTCCGGCGTGGTCGTCGAGAAACCGGTTCGGATGCGCGGGATGCGCCGCGAGATCGCGCGGATGCTGACGGTGCAGAACCAGCAGCGGGGGGCAAAGTAATGTCCGAGACATCAGCAGAGAATAAACGCAACAGCCGTAAGGTCCGCAAGGGCATCGTGGTGAGCAAGAGCGGCATCAAGTCGGTCGTCGTGCAGGGCGAACACCGCGAGCGGCACCCGGTCTATGGGAAGATCGTCCGTGTGTTTAAGAAGTACCATGCACATGACGAGGCGGACACCGCGAAGGTCGGCGACGCCGTCACCATCATGGAAACCCGCCCGCTGAGCGCGACCAAGCGCTGGCGCATCGTGAAGACGGAGGAGAACTAACATGGTTCAGGAACAGACTGAATTGGTTGTTGCCGACAACACGGGGGCAAAGGTCGCCATGTGTTTCCGCATCCTTGGACAGCGCAAGAAGTACGCCTACATCGGTGACGTGATCCGCGTGGCAATCAAGGAGGCGGCCCCGGCGGGTGCGGTCAAGAAGGGGCAGGTTGCCACGGCAGTCATCGTCCGCACGGGTTACCCGATCCGCCGCCTGGATGGATCGTGGGTGCGTTTCGACCAGAACGCATGCGTGATTGTGGACAACAAGATGAACCCGATTGGGTCGCGTATTTTCGGTCCTGTCGCCCGTGAGTTGCGCGATAAGAACTACATGAAGATTATTTCACTGGCGCCAGAAGTGGTCTGAGCCTGTGAACCACCTTAGCGCATTTTCGGCTCACGAGGGGACTTAGGAGACGAAGGGGACTCAGGGGAGGGGGCAGTAATGTCTTTTCCTTCCTTGGGTTCTTTTCGTCTCCTGAGTTGTCGCTTGCAGGGCTTTCAATCGTTCGTTATAGCTAAATCAGTTTAAAAGTATTCCATTTTTACATCCCGTTAGGGATGTGTCTCTCGGTAGAAAAACGCCCACCCCCACCAACACCACAGGAAAAG
>WRML01000342.1 GCA_009777165.1 Kiritimatiellota bacterium | reverse complement strand
TCCCGGCGAGCCCATCCCGCCGTGAAAAGAAGTTTTTCATAATACCACATCCCGCCACTGGAGCGCAAGAGGGAAAACAAAAAAAAAATTAAAATTTTTTTTTTGAATTAGGAATTAGAAATTAGAAATTAGGAATTAGGGGACGCAGGAGACCCAAGAGACACAGGGGAAAATACCTCCCCTCCCCATTTCTAATTCCTAATTCCTAATTCCTAACTTCTCGCCTTCTTAAAACAGATCCGCTCCACCGCGTCGTGGAAGCTCCCGGTGCCACTGAGCAATTCGATGTCCACGCGCAGGTAATAGACGGGGATGGGGGTGGACTCGAGGCGTGGGAAACGCACGGCATCCTTCTCGGTGGTTAGCAGTGCGTCGGTCTTGTAATCGGCGGCGCGGTTCATGACATCCACGATTTCCTCCTTGCTGTAACGGTGGTGATCCGCATACTTCACACAGTGAATCACTTTCGCGCCCAACGCGCGGAGGGAGTTTTCAAAACTCTGCGGTACGGCGATGCCCGCAAGCGAACTCAAGGTTTTGCCCTTCAGCCATTCCAGCGGCAGGTGTTCGTCGGTATAGACGTTCTGCAGGTAACGCGGCTGATGACAGCACTCGATGATTTCCGCCGTGCGGTTCAGCCCACGGATCTGCTGGCGCAGCTCGGCCGACTCGCCGTTGGACTTGGTGATGAAGATCACGTCCGCACGCTTCAGGCTGCGCACCGGCTCGCGCAACACGCCGCGCGGCAGGATATGTCCGTTGCCGAAGGGGTTGGTCTTGTCCACCAGCACGACCTCCAGCATGTGCTGGAGCTTCCAATATTGGAAACCGTCGTCGAGGATGAGGGTGTCGCAGTTGAAGCGCTTGACGGCGTAGCGCCCGCTCTTGACGCGGTTTTTGTCCACCAGCACGGCGACCCCCGGCAGGTTTTTGGCCAGCATGTAAGGCTCATCGCCGCCCATCTCGCTGTCGAGGAGTAGGGCCTTGCTGTCGCTGACGATGCGGGGGGGGGTCTTCCCCTCGAACAGGCGCCGGTACCACGGCAACTCGCGCTTGCGGTAACCGCGGCTCAGGATCGCGACTCGCCGCCCGGACTTCTGCAGCTCGCGCGCGAAAATCTCCACCACGGGCGTCTTGCCCGTCCCCCCCGCCGTGATGTTCCCCACGCTGATGACCTGGCATCCCAGCGGGAAGCGGCGGAAAATCCCGGTGCGGTAACAGAGGCGGCGTGCCATGACCACCCCCGCAAAAACAAAGGAGATGCCACGCAACGTCCGCAGCAACAGGCGCACAGGCCACGGGTGCCCCTTGTCCGCGCCCGGCTGCTGAATGATGCGGACGAGATTCTGCTCGAGCCGCTCGATACGTCGTATTCTGTTTCGCGCCATAAACCCTGTTCACGGTAAAAGGGAAAGAGTATATCCGTTCGCGGCGTGGAAAACAATGCGTGATTCGTGGGACGTGGCCGGTCGTTTTTAGTTTGGGTAATAGGTGCGGATCAGGGTGTCGACGAGAGGGTCGTGGGCGATGTCGAGGATTTTCATTTCGCGCCGGGCGTTCTCGGGGGAGTCGGAGGCGTGGGCGGCGTTGATCATGATGTTGGTGCCGAACTCGCGGCGGATCGAGCCGGGCCGGGCCTTGTTGGGGTCGGTCGCGCCCAGGACATCACGGATTTTGTGGACCGCGTCAATGCCCTCATACACGATGGCGAGGCACTCTTCCTTGCCGGATTGTGTGCGCTCTTCCGGGGTACAGTTGGAGGGGCGGTGGCCGGTCATGAACTCGATAATGTTCTCGAACTCGCGGGCGGCGAACAGGGGGGCCAGGTAGTCGCACAGGTCGGTCAGGTGGGCGGCGTCAACCGGGAAGCCGAACTCGCGCGAGAGAGCCTGCGCGGCACGGTCCGCGCCGAACAGCTTGAACACGCGTTTGAGGCTCTCGCGGACAGGCCCGTAGAACTCCTCCGCCTGCGCCACCGACATGGCGAATTTCTTCACGCCGACGATGCGCAGCCCCGTGCTGGAGAACAAGTCCATGATGTTCCCCGCGCGGAGGGAGGGCTGGCGCCAGTTATCGGGCTTGAGCATGACGAGGGTCTGCTGGATGTCGTCGCCAGGCTGGAAGTCGATGGAGCCGCGCACGATGCCAGCATCCGTCGGCAGATACTTGAGGAGGATGTTGAGGATGGCGCTGACAACCTCTGTTGTCGCCCCCACCACGACGGACGGCTCGAAGTATTCGACCTCGCCCGTGACCGGGTTGCGGACCATATCGCCGAAGGTGTCACGGATCGTCAGGCCGCTGAGCCAACGCTGACGGATGCTGCCGGTGACCTCGAAGATTTTCTTGATGGCGTCCTCGCCCTCGAACAGGAGCAGCATGGAACGATGGGGATGCCCGCTCATGGGGTCAGGGGCGTAGGACTTGCGGATGTAGCTGGAGAACAGCCTGCATTTCTCCGGATCGGGGAGGTCATACGTCGCGAGGTAGGTCGAGAGCTCGTCAACGAGCTGTTGTGATGCGCCGATAATCCGCGCGCCGACCAGCTTTAGGTCCGTGCGCACGAGGTAGCGGGCAATGATCCCGCCCGTCCGCGACTTGCGGATGGGATAGGGGTTCATCAATGCGAATGCCAGTTCTTTTGCCATAGTTATACCTTTTGAAAAATCATTTGACGAGCCCCAACGCCGTCGGGAGCCACATGGACAGCCACGGGAGGTAGGTTGTCAGCATCAGCGCGACAATCATCGCGAGTACAAAGGGCAGGGACTTCCACGTGACGTTCGCGATGGTCGTCCGGCCCACGCCGCAACCGACGACAAGGCACGTCCCGGCGGGCGGTGTGCTTACACCGATGCAGAGGTTCGCGATCATGATGATGCCGAAGTGGATGTCCGACAGCCCCAGCTCCCGCACCACGGGCA
>WRML01000341.1 GCA_009777165.1 Kiritimatiellota bacterium | reverse complement strand
CCCCCCCCCCCCCCGCGCTCCCCCGGACGGCGCCTCGCGATCGCCCCCCGCCACTTCGAGAAAGCCGACGCCGTCCAACGCGAGATCGAACGCGCCGGATTCACCTGCGTCCGCAAGAGCAAACTCGACCCTAACTTTAGAACTTTAGAACGCTCGAACTTTAGAACTGCTCCCATCCTCCTCGCCGACACCACGGGCGAGCTCATGGCATTCTACGCCGCAGCCGACATCGTGTTTGTGGGCAAGAGCCTCTGCGAGCCAGGGGGGGGGCAGAACATGATCGAGCCATGCAGTTGCGGGGCCGCCACGCTGGTGGGCCCCCGCACGGAGAACTTCCGCCCCGTCATGGCCGACCTACTCGACGCGGGGGCCCTCCTTCAGGTACGCGACGCCGACGAACTGGAACGTGAGATCACCCGCCTCCTTGCCGACCCCCCTGCCCGTGCCGAGTTCGGCAACCGCGCCGCCGACGCCGTCGAACGCCGCCGTGGCGTCGTCTCGCGCGTCGCCGACCAGCTGTGGAATTGCCAGCGGCAGGGGACCTAAAAAAAAAAGATCGTGCGCAACAAAAATAGGCTTGCTTTTACAACGCCGACTCTGATATTGTACTTTTTCAATTTTGGACGCATGGGGCGGTAGCTCAGTTGGTAGAGCACCACGTTCGCAACGTGGGGGTCGGGAGTTCGAATCTCCTCCGCTCCACCATTTTTTTTAACTACAGATACACACAGGTGAAACGCGGCGAGGACCCAGATGAAAGTGCCAGTCAGTTGGTTGAATGAGTATGTGGAAGTATCGGATGTGCCGGTGGGAGACTTGGCGGACCGGCTGACGTTCTCAGGGATCGAGGTGGAGGGCGTCGAGGAGATCGGGGCGGCGCTGGATGACCGTTTTGTGGTGGGCGAGATTGTGTCGTGCGTGGCGCACCCGAACTCGGACCACCTGCACATCTGCACGGTCTCGGACGGGGCGCAGGCGTTTCAGGTCGTGTGCGGGGCCCCCAATGCGGCGGCAGGGCTGAAGGTGCCGTTCGCGAAAATCGGCGCGGTCGTGCCGGCCGGCGGGTTCGAAATCAAGAAGGCGAAGTTGAGGGGGGTGGAGTCGTTCGGGATGCTGTGCTCGGAACGCGAGCTGAAGCTCTCGGAGGATCATGTGGGCCTGATGGTCTTGGATGCGTCGCTCGCGGCAGGGACGCCGATGCGCGAGGTGCTGCCGGCACCGGAGGTGGTGCTGGACCTGGAGATCACTTGGAACCGCCCGGACTGCCTTTCCATCATCGGGATCGCGCGTGAGTTCGCAGCGTTGCTGGGGCGCCCCCTGAAAAAGCCGTCGCTGGCGTTCACGGAGTCGGACACGCCTGTGGAGTCGCTCGCGAAGGTCGTGGTGAAGGATCCCCGGAAGTGCCCGCGCTACACCGCGCGGGTGCTGACGGAGGTGAAGGAGGGACCCTCCCCCGCATGGATGCAGCGCCGCTTGGCGTTGTGCGGGGTGCGCCCGATCAGCCTGATCGTTGACGTGACGAATTATGTGATGCTGGAGTACGGCCAGCCGCTCCACGCGTTTGACTTGTCCAAGCTCGCGGAGCGGACCGTCGTGGTGCGTTGCGCGGGGGACGGCGAGAGGATGAGGACGCTGGACGGCATCGAGCGCACGTTGGATGGCGACACGCTGGTGATCGCGGATACGGGGGCCCCCAACGCGGTTGCCGGGGTGATGGGGGGGGCCGAAAGCGAGATCGCGGCGGGCACGGGGGGGGTCCTGCTGGAGAGCGCGTTGTTCGACCCGGCCTCCACGAAGCGGACCTCCACGAGGCTGGGGCTGTCGAGCGAGTCGTCGCGGCGGTTCGAGAGGGGGGTGGACCCTGACCTTGCGGACACCGCGAGCCGCCGCGCGGTTGCTCTGCTTCAGGAATATGGCGGGGCGAAAATCGCGAAGGGCGTGATTGATCGTGACGCGCGGGATTTCAAACCCGTTGAGGTGACGCTCCGCTTCAACCGCATCGGCGAGGTGATCGGCGTGGAACTCGCGCCGGATGAGGGGGTCGGGATTTTGACGTCATTGGGGCTGAAACTCCTCTCGCGCGGCGAGGGGGGGGAGGCCACGTTCGAGATCCCGTCGTGGCGGCTCGACCTGACGCGGGAGGAGGATCTCATCGAGGAGGTGGCGCGGGTCCACGGGCTGGAGAAAATCCCGGGCCGTCTGCCGGACTCGACCGCGGTCTCGGCACTGGATGACGGGCCGTTCTACGCGCGGGCGAAGTGCCGGCGGGCGTTGCTGGGGATGGGGTTCAGCGAGGCGATGCACTACAGTTTCCTCTCGGTTCAGGAACTGGACGCGTGGGACGCGCGGGGAGGGGGGCGGGTGGCGCTGCCGAACCCGGTGAGCGCGGATTACGGGGTGCTGCGGGATTCGTTGTTGCCGCAGATGGTGGGCGCCCTGGGGCGCAACGCGTCGCAACAGGTGGAGATGGCCGGGCTGTTCGAGATCGGGCGTGTGTTCCTCCGGGGGGGGGACGGCGAGCCGCGCGAGGAGGAGCGGGTGGCGCTGGGGCTGATGGGTCCCTTGGGGCGTCCGGCGGTTGACCGCCTGAGGGAGGTCTCGAACGAGGAGGCGATGCTGTGGCTCAAGGGGGGGGTCGAGAACCTGGTCGCGGAAATGTGTGGAGGACGGATGTCCTCAGGCGCCGCGTTCGCGCCGTGCGAACACCCCGGCATGGAGGGGGGGTGGGCGCTGGAGATTGCGCTGGGAGGGGAGCCGGTTGGGCTGATGGGCCTGGTGTCGGGGGGGTTGCGCCACCAATGGCGCGTGACCTCGCCCATGGCGGTGGCGGAGCTGAGGCTCGCGCCGTTGCTGGAGGGGGGGGGCGGAAGGGGGGGGGGCCCCCCCCCCCCCCAGCTTCCCGCGGGTCCGGGCGGCCACCCCGT
>WRML01000340.1 GCA_009777165.1 Kiritimatiellota bacterium | reverse complement strand
ATGTCGGCTCGTCGCATCCTGGGGCTGGAGAAGGTCCCAAGGGTTTGGCTGTTCGCCAATTAAAGCGGCACGCGAGCTGGGTTCAGAACGTCGTGAGACAGTTCGGTCCATATCCTCCGCGGGCGCAGGAGAACTGAGGGGGCCATTCCCTAGTACGAGAGGACCGGGAATGACCGGCCCACGGTGTTCCGGCCGTCGCGCCAGCGGCGCCGCCGGGTAGCCGAGCCGGGAACGGATAAGCGCTGAACGCATCTAAGCGCCAAGCCCTCCCCGAGACAAGTTCTCCCGGACCGAGAGGTCCCCGAAGGGCGGCCGAAGAACACGGCCTCGATAGGCAGGGGGTGCACGCGCGGCGACGCGCTCAGCCGACCTGCACTAAACGCCCGGGCGGCTTGGCCGTTTTAACACGCAACTTCACAATGATTGATGGATATTGATTAATGATTATGGGGCCGGAGCGGCCCCCGCGCCGCGCCGCGCGCGGCCTTCCCCCGAACGACACCTCCCCCCTGTCTCCCGGACATTCGTTTTCAAGACCTTTCTGGTTTTGCCGGCGGCCCGACGGAGGGGAGGCGACACCCGTTCCCATCCCGAACACGGAAGTGAAGGGCCCCATCGCCGAGGGTACTGCGGGGTCCGCCCGCGGGAGAGCAGGGCGCCGCCGGCAATCTTTTCTGGGGGGGGGAGCGAAAGCTCACCCCCCCCTTTTTTCTTGTCTTTCTCAGGGGTGGCCGGGGCAGCGGAAGCTGCCCCAGCCACCCCCCTTTTTTTAAGAAAGGAAACCTAAGAGACCTAGGGGACAAAGAGGCCGGGAAAACTGGCCGCATCTCTCCTCCGTCCCCTAAGTCCCTTGAGTCCCCGGTATCTTCTACTGCGCTGCGGCACCGCAACACTTTTTGAGTTTCTTGCCGCTCCCGCAGGGGCAGGGGTCATTACGGCCAGGCTTGAGGTTGTTTATTTTCTGATACAGTTGCCAGCCGAGCCGCGAGAGCGTGGGCATCGCGTGAACGTAAAACGCCCGCAGCCCGTCGCACAGGTTGCTGGTGCCGTTCATCTCGCGGTTTTTCACGCAGTCGCCACGGCAATAACGCAGGGCATCACAGGAATTACACGTCGATGACCACTTCCGTTTACGTATCCCAAACGCCTCGTAGAGGGGCGATTTCAGAAACGCGAAAAAATCATCCTGCATGATGTTGCCAAGCGCCCATTCGGGTGCCGTGTAAAATTCGCAGGGATACACATCGCCCGTCGGCTCGACGACAAATGAGGCGCGGCAGTCGTTGCTGCATTCGCATGTGGTGTCAACGCCTTGAACCATCTGCGCAAGGATCGTGTCGAAAAACCGTACCGACACCTTTTGCGTGTCCGCCGGAAACCAGAGGTCATACACGCGGCACAGGAACTCGCCCCACTGCCTTGCCGTAACCGCGGCATCAGGGTCTGTACAGGGGATGTAGTGATGATGGTCGCACCCGATCTCATCGCGCAGGTAACGGTAAAGTGCTTCGGGGCTGTTCACGTTCGCGCTGCTCACGCATGCGCGGATCGTGAACGGCACATTGAATTTCTTGAGCCGATCAATGCCCTGCACTGTGTCCATACGCCCCCCCCCCGCTCGCCCTTCGCAACGGTCAGCCCCTCCCCCGAGGTTGATGTTGACCAAAAACTGTTGCGCCGAAAAGAGCTGCGCCCATCCATCCGTGATGATCCTCCCGTCCGTCTGAAGCGTGTAGGATGGCCTCGTCTCCGGCGTGGCGTACCGTCTCACCAAGCCGGCAAACGTGTTGTAAAAATCCAACCCTGCGGACAACGGTTCTGTCCCTAGAAAAACAAAGCCGTGAGAACGTAACGGCAATGCCAAAAACTTCTGGACCGCTTGTTCCAGCACATCCGAAGCCATGCCGGCAGGTTTAATCAGCAACCGAATCGTAACCCCCTCCTAATTCCTGGGCACATTCATCATCTGTCCCATGTCGCTGCCCTTGTAATCTGCGGGCACCTTGAAAAGGTCGTCAGTTGGCTTCTTGAAGTCATAGTCCTTGAACCTGATGACGACGGCGGCGGGCGTCACCATCTCGATTTTGACGGGCATGTTCTTATCCTTGGGAGATGCCCACATCGTCATGACCTGCGCCTTGCCGTCAACGGTAATTGTGACGCGGCGCTTGTCGCACGATACGCCATCAACGTCCTCTTTGCCGAGTTCGTCTATCTTGATGTCCGTCTTGTCGTCATCCGCCTTGCTGGCGACATCCGCCGGGATGGGCATCTTCATGTAGGTCTTCATCGCGGGCATCAGCGTATACATCACGCCCTTGCCGTTTTCCGCGTCGGGATCCGTGATCGTGATGGCCTGCATCCCCTGCATCGAGATCTCCGTCCGTACCTTCTGTCCTGACTTGAACATCTTGGTGTTGATTGCTTGACCACCCACCTCCATAACCATCGTCGCCGAGTATTCGTGGACAGGCGTGAGTTTGTCCTGATACTTCGCCCACACCCCGCCCATGCCGCCCGGTCCCTGCGCCTGTAAGAGGCTTGCTGTCGCAACCGCCCCAATTGTCACCAACCATTGTTTCTGCATCCTGTCCCTTTCTGGTACCAAATCGTACCTTCACCTGTTTGATAGGATTCAGATTACACCAGTTGCGTGTGGAATGTCAACGGAAAAATAGAGACGCGAAAAATAGCGCGAAAAATAAATAGAGAGAAGAAACCTGAGAAGAAACCTAGGGGACGAAAGGACTTTACCCCTCCTGCGTCCCCAGCACATCAGCCGTTCCAACGACGGCGGTGCCGGGGTTCTTTTGAGCGACAAAGGAGTGGACAAATGGCGTCCAAGTATGATATGATTTCATGCATGGACACAACCGAAAGAAACATGGGCAGGACTTGCCCGAAGTGCGGAGGCGCGAGCCATCAAATGAACAGCGGCTTCACG
>WRML01000339.1 GCA_009777165.1 Kiritimatiellota bacterium | reverse complement strand
GCGCCCCCCCCCCCCAAGCGCCCCCCCCCCCCCCCCCCCCCCCCCCCCCCCCCCCCCCCCCGGGGGGGGGGGTCGGCCTGACTGCCACCTACTACACCAACTACGTCCTCGGGTACTCCCCCTCCGAGGCCTACGCCGGGACCTTCACCGAGGGCCCCCTCGACTGGGGCAACATCAACACCGTCCGCCCGGAAATCCCCGACTCGGCGGAAAACTTCCGCATCCTCTGGACCGGAAAGCTCATCATCCCCTTCACCGCCGACTGGACGATCTACGTCACCAGCGACGACGGCGCCACGCTCTGGATTGACGGCGAATGCGTGTACAACAGGTGGTACACACGGGGGGCCGTCACCGACCCGATCACCCTCCCCCTCCCCGCCGGAGAGCACGACATCCGCATCGACTACTTCCAGGAGGGGGGGGGCAAGGCGTTCAAGCTCGAATGGGGGGGGGCCGTGGAACGCGCCCTCATCCCCCCCTCCCCGTTCATCCCGATGCCCCCCCCCCCCCACGAGGATGTCTTCATCGAGACAGGCGATTGGCTCGGCCGCACCTTCGGCCCCGGACGCCTCGGCTACCACACCCTCAACCCTGACGGCTCCCTCACCCTCGCCAGCGCGGACAGCGACCTCGGCGGCAACAACGAACGCTACCACTACGTCTGGCAGACCATCCGCGGCGACTTCATCTTCGAGGCCCTTGCCGACATGGACCTCGACCTCAACCGCAGCGAGGGCAAGGCCATGCTCATGGTGCGCGACGCCCTCCCCGGGGGGGCCCCCCTCCTCGCCGTCTCCACCATCACCACCAACCAGAACGGCAAGTTCAACGTCAAGCAGCGCATCCCCCCGGAGACTGGCATCACCGACGCGCTCCCCACCTGGACGGGCCCCTTCCTGAACCCCGTCCGCCTGCGCGTCAAGCGCCATGGCGATGTCTTCACGTTCGCCTACCGCGACCCCGCGGCCCCCCCCTCGGACTGGGTGACGCTCCACACGTTCGAGGACGAGGGGGGCGTGTTCGGCCGCGACCTCTGCGTCGGCATGGCCGTCTGCGCCCCGACCATGTCCAGCCAGAAGATGTTCCAGACCGCGACCTTCTCGGAGATCAAGCTCACGCGCCTCAACGGGACGATACTGATGATCAGATGAGTTGTAGTCTCGTAGTCGAAAAAGTCAGGACTACGGGACGACAGGACGACGAGACTACGAAAAGGACAAAAGGACGAAAGAGACCATGAAAAAAAGGATGATGATAACAGCCGTGGGCTTGACCCTTGCGGCAATTGCGGCCCATGCGCAGACATGGCCGGAGACGCTCAAGTCCCTCACCGACCGGCAGGTGCTGGCGGGGGCGGTGACCTGCGTCGCCAATGCGGACACGGTGCTGGAGACCACGGCATCAGGCTGGGCGGACATCGAGCAGCAACGCCCGATGACGCCCGACACGATGTTCTGGATCGCCTCCCAGACCAAGGGCTTCACGGGCGCCGCGCTCATGATGCTCGTGGACGAGGGCAAGGTCAGCCTCGACGACCCCGTCGCGAAGTTCATCCCCAAGCTGAAGGACCTGTGGGTCATCGAGAGCGCGGAGGGCGACCGCATGACGCTCCTCAAGGCCCGGGCCCCCGTCACCGTCCGCCAGGTGATGAGCCATACCAGCGGCTACCCGTTCCTCTCGCCGCAGGAAAAGAACATTGACGCCGCGCCGCTGCGCGAGAAGATCGCGGTTTACGCCCAGACCCCCCTCCTCGCCGAGCCCGGCACGCGGTACCAGTATTCGAACATCGGCATCAACATCGCGGGCTACATCATCGAGGTCGTCAGCGGGATGCCTTACGAGACGTTCCTGCAGAAGCGCCTCTTCGATCCGCTCGGCCTGACGGACACGGTGTTCTGGCTCACCCCCGAGCAGGAGGCGCGGCTGGCGCGTTGCTACCGCCCGAACTGGGAGCAGAAGCTGGAGCCATGCCCCCACAGCTTCATGACCCCCCCCTTCACCGACCGCGCGAACCGCTTCGCCGAACCGGGGGGGGGCCTGTTCTCCACCGCGCACGACGTGACCCGCTTCTGCCGGATGCTGCTCAACGGGGGGATCCTGGACGGCAAACGCATCCTCTCCGAAGACGCCGTCCGCGCCCTCAGCACAAAGCAGACGGGCGACGCCGTGCCGAACGAGTACGGGCTGGGTTTCGAGGCATACGGCTGGGGATTCAAGCACGGGGGGGCGCAAGGCACGCACATGGCGGTCCTCCCCCCCCAGGGACTTGTCCTGGTCTATCTGATCCAGCACGCCGGGTTTATCAAGGACAAAGAGAAAGAGGGCAACGCCGCGCCGGAAGTCTTCCGCGCCCTGTCGGTCCAACAACACGGGAAAAAATGAGACAGAGGACTGGCGAAAAATAAGCAGATGGACAAAATCTGCGCGGATTTGTATAATTTGTGTCATCTGAGTTTGAAAGGAAACTGCTGATGAAAAAACTGATTCTCGTTTCACTCCTTGCGGTGGCAGGGACCATTGTGGGTGCAGCGGATTGGACGAAAATCCCGGCGGGGCAGGCGGCGGCGGTCGCCATGGAGGAGGTGAAGACAAATCCCGAACGCATCCCGGACGCGTTAGCGGCGTTGAAGGAAACCAAGGACGAAGCGAAAGCGCGGGTCATCGTCGCGCTCACGCCTCACGCCGAAAGGGCGGACGTGAAAGACGCGCTGCTTGCCGCGCTGGGCGATGCGTCGGAGATTGTGCGCGTCGTCGCGCTCCGTGCGGCGATGCGGGCCAAGGACCCTCGCGCCTTGCCGATCATCTTCGACCTGTGCTTCGCAAAGGGCGAGGACGGACGTTGCGCGGTACTGACGATGGCGGTGCTTGCCACCGAGGGCACGGAGGCGTTCCTGTTCGACAAGATGAAACAGGAGGGCCCCCCCCGCGCCAAGGCCATCGAGTGGCTGGCG
>WRML01000338.1 GCA_009777165.1 Kiritimatiellota bacterium | reverse complement strand
TCGGCGCGGTCGGCGCCGACCTCGCCGGCGGCCAGGAGGGGTACCATTTCCTCTGGCAGAAAATCCGCGGCGACTTCATCTTCGAGGCCAAGGTCGAGATGGACATCGACCCCCTCCGCCCGGACGGGAAAGCGATGCTGATGTGCCGCAACGAGTTGCCCACGCGCGCCCCCTTCCTCGCGCTCGTCTGCGCCGCATACACCCCGGAGGGGAGGCTCAACGTCAAGTTCCGCACTCAGCAGAACGCCAACGTCTCCGACGTGTTCCAGCCGTGGATAGAGCAGCTCGGCAACCCCTGCCACCTGCGGATCAAGCGTGCCAAAGGTGTCTTCGAGTTTTTCTACCGCAACCCGGGCGAGACGGGCTGGACCCCCCTCCACACCTTCCTGGACACGGAGGCGGTTTTCGCGCAAGACCTCTACGTCGGGGTCGCCGTGACCTCCCCCATCGGCGCCAGCCTCCGCCCCTTGCAGGAAGCGACGTTCTCCGACATCACCCTCAAGAAACTCAACGGCACGGTGATCCTTCTGCGGTGAAAGACGAAGCGTAGAAATAGGAGACCTAGGAGACCTAGGGGACACAGGACGGGAATAACCCTCCGTCCCCTTCGTCCCTAATCCCCCGTTTCTTCCAGCGCGATGGACTCGATGACCACCTCAATCCCCGCCGTCGCGCAGGGGTCGAAGCGGAGATGGCGGACAAGTCCTTTCCACGCGGGGCTGTCAGAGAGCTTGAACACGTAGTCGTGGAACACGCCGTCCGTCGCGAGCGGTAGCTTGAGACTGGTGCGCTCGGTCGGGGTCCCTCCGGATGACCAGAACAACTGGCACACGTCCCCCCCCCGCTGGCTCGTCTTCATGCGGACGCGGAGCGTCTGGAAATTTTTGGCGCGGAGCGCCGGCACGGTAATGCCGATCGCGGGGTCCCCCGTCGTCGTGACGAAACGCCACCCCCCCTCCGTCATCGTCTCGTCCTTGGCGCCCATGAACGCCGTCCAGCCGTGGCGGGCCCCCCCCTTGAAATCCCACGCGGTCATGGCGACGCGCGGGGTGTAGGGCAGGTCATAGGGCCCCAACCCAACATCGGGGGGCGCGTAGTTCAGCGGCCACCCCCCGGGGGGCATCGCGCAGAACGTGTCGCGCACGGCCTCGTACATCCCGAAGCCGAACTCCGCGCACGGCTCGGCGTAGGACCCCTCCCCCCACTCGTTCAGCGGCGCGATGAGCAGGTTCCTCACGCCCGTGCGGTCGGCGAACGCCTTGGCATCCGCGCAGATGCGCCGGAAGTCCGCGACGGTGCGGCCGTGGATCTCGGTACCCCTGTCGCCGTGCCACGGGCGGTCGTCCCAGCCCGTGGAGAGGTTCGGGAGGAACGGCAGGACTCCCGTGGCGTGAAGCCGCTCCCACAGGTCCGCGTTCGAGTCCGCGACGAGGCCGAACGGGAAGCGGTCCGGCCGCTCCGCCTTCCCGGCGTGGTCCATGTAGTGGTAGATCGAGGTCATCTCGAAGCCGTCGTCCTTGAGCTTGCGGACGAGCCCCGGGTCGGAGGAGGCCTCGGGCCATTTCATCGCGATGAAGTAGATGCCCTTGTGGCCGTGCGCCCGCGCGACCTCCTGCGAGATTTCCAGCGTCCGGCGACACCCCCCCTCGCCCATGTCCGTGTCGAAGTTCTGCGGCTGCCACAGCAGCACCACCGGCCGCCCGTCCATGCGGTAATACTCCGGCGTGTTGAAATAGTTCTCGCACCAGAACGCCGTCACCGCCCGCTGGTCCGCCTCCGAGTGGCTGCCCGGGGGGTTGTGGTTCGCCCACATGACCGCCCATTTGAGGAAGGATTTGTGCCGCGCCTGCTGGAACGCCTTGATCCAGTGGTCATGGTGCTGGGCGCCGCGGTCCCAGTACCAGTCCACCATGAAATAGGAAATCCCGTTCTCGGCCGCCCACTTGATCTGCCAGTCCACGACCTCCGGGTTCGCCTCGTCGTACCACCCCAGCACGGGCTTGCGCTCCGGCGCGACCCTCCAGATTTTCTCCCACGCCTCGACCTTCGACCACCCCGGGTAATACAGTGCCCCGATCTCGTAATCGCTCTTCACGGGTTTCGGCTCCGGCACATACGCCGCCTTCGGCAACCCCGGGGCCTCCGTAAACTCGACCGGCACTTTGAAACTCGACCTCTTTTTGCCAAACGTCACAGAACCCCCAACCACTGCTATGTCCGCTTTCTCCGAAATCAGCTCCACGACATACTGTACAGTCTCGCCCGCAGGAATGGCCGGCAAACGCTCCCACCCGGCCGCCGATGTGACGCGCACATCTGTCGGTATGGACATCATACGCAGCGTCCCCCCCACCGCATCTTCACCACCGATATTCTGCATCTGCACGAAAAATTTCGCCGGCTTGCCGACACGGTTAATCGCATCCGCAGGCCGTGTCTGCGTCACCACGACCTCCGCCGGCCCGACCAAATCGTCCGACACCCTCACGTCCTTCACCTCGGCATCGCCCTCCACCTTCAGGTAAATCACATTTCCCCTCCACTCCTTTTCCGCCGAGAGGTCAACGTTATAGATGTGGGGTTCTCCGTCCGTAAGCACACGTATCCGTTTACGGTGCAGCCCGCTCACCGCATCCGTCGCCCACACCAACGTCACATAGTCAGCCCCTTTTGAAAGGGGTGTCTGCAGGGTAAGGGGTTTGTATTCGACGGCGAGGGTTTGTCCAAACTCCACCGCGACAAACGGGTTCTCGTCCGCACTCACGGCCCCCGCAAGCACTGAGCCTTCCAGCGGCGCGGACACCACGCGCACCCAGTCGAGCGCGAACGTCTTTTCCTCGTCGCTGCGGACAGGTGCGAAATCGAGGCGCATGGCTTTGATGCGCCGTTCGCCGTGCCACATCGGGCGCACGCGATAGGTGTGCCACTCCCCGTCGCCGATCCAGTCGAAGCGCACCGACCATTCCTGACGGGGGGCCGGCGCGTCAACGGGCTGCCAGAAAATC
>WRML01000337.1 GCA_009777165.1 Kiritimatiellota bacterium | reverse complement strand
ACGAGTTCTTCATTCTGGAGACGCTCTCGCTTTCGGCGGGGGCCCGCGGCGAGGTGATGCGCACGACCGCCAAAGGGCGCGGCGCGTGGGACGACTACAGCACATGGCCCGCGATCTCGCGCGTCTCGCCGCTCAACGGCGGCAAGACGGACTGGCAACAGGCCTACGACGCCGCGCTGCTGTTCCGCCCCGGGGCGGGGCAGAAGTATTTCGTCCGCGGCTCGACGCTCTTCCGCTACCCGTTCGTGGACGAGATTGCGAACTACCAGGGCTACAGCCAGCCCGGCATGAGCGCGGACCTCAATCCCGAGTACGGCTGGCAGCTGGAGGCCGGGCTCGCGCTCGAACTGTTCGACGCGCTCACCTTCGACCTGCGCGGGTATCTGCTCGAGATGCGCGACGAGATCGCCTGGGGCAACGGCAGGAACGTGAATCTCGACACGACCCGCCGCTGGGGGCTCGAGGCCGGGCTGCGCTGGTCGCCCGAACCGTGGGGCACGCTCGGCATCACGTACCAGCTCGTGGACGCGGAATTTGCCGCCGGCGCGAACAAGGGCAAGACCGTCCCGCTGGTCCCCATGCAGGTCATCACGGCCAATGGCGAGCTGAACGTCGCCTACGGGGTCAGTCTCCTCGGTGCGGTGCGCCTGTGCAGCAGCCAATACCTCGGCGACGACAACGCCAACGTCGGCGACACGATCCCGGGCTACGCCACGTTCGATGCCGGCGTGCGCTACGTCCCCACGTTCCTTGACGGGTTCTCGCTCACCGTCTCCTGCGACAACGTCTTCGACACGACCTACGCCACGACCGGGTTCTGGGGCTGGGGCTGGGAGGACGCGTACTATCCCGCCAACGGCAGGTTCTGGCGGCTCTCCGTCTCGTACACCTTCTAGGGCATATTGACACAAAAGACTGAAAGCCCTCGAACGTTCCAATGAAAAGGATTTTTTTGCGTCCCTCTGCGGTCCGCTGGAGTACGGCGGCTCGTCGCCGTACCACCCTGTGTGGGGGCGAGCCCCCGTGACGGAAAGCGACGGCGAGCTGCCGTACTCCAGAGGTTGCGCCTTCTCGGCACATGCGCGATGGCCTCACCCACGACCTCACCCAAGCGCATTCGTTCTTGTGTTTTACGCCAAGGTGTGGTATGTTTCAAGCCATTTTTGTTTGCACTCGTGCAATTCGATGACGGGAAAAGATGAGTTTTTTAGTGTTAACTGTCGCATGCGGGATACTGTTGTTTCTGTTTCTGCTGTCCGCGTTTTTTTCCGGGTGCGAGACGGTTTTGTTTTCGTTGTCGTCTGTCCAGATTCAACATATCGGCGAGCGTAACGGGGCGGCAGGTCGGCGTATCCGCGGGCTGATGGATAACCCGGCGCTGATCTTGTCGACGTTGCTGGTGGGTAACACGCTGGTGAATTTCGCGATTGCGTCGCTGGGGTATCTGGTCATCTCGGTGTACGTCCCGACGTGGTCGAAGGCCATCGCCATCCCGCTGATGACGTTGCTCTTGCTGTTGTTCGGGGAGGTGGCGCCGAAACGTTTCGCGTTGGATCATGCGGAACGTCTGGCGCCGGCGTGCAGTCGGTTGCTGGTGTTCTGGATGTGGCTTCTGCGCCCGTTCAACATCGTTCTGACATCGGGGTCGAGGGTTTTCAAGAAGACGTTGCGCCGGGAACGCCGGGCACTTTCGGATGATGAGCTGCTGACGGTGGTGGAGGTCGGCGAGGAACAGGGGATTCTGGATGCGGAGGAGGCATCGATGGTGGATGGCATCATGCGACTGTCGGAGCTGAAGGCGAGTGATGAGATGACGCCGCGCGTGGATATGGTGGGCATTGATCTGGACACGCCGCTGGAACAGCAACTCCGCATCGCGCGTGGGGCGCACTTCCGTTACCTCCCGGCATTCATGCGGATGCCGGATGCGATGGAGGGTTTTGTGGATGTGGTGCAATGGCTGCTGGATCCGGCGCATGACATCCGGAAGGCGATGTTCGCGCCGTTGTTCGTGCCGGAGAGTATGGCGCTCGATGACCTGTTGGTGCAGTTCCAACAGACGGGGCAATCCATCGCGTGTGTGCTGGATGAGTACGGTGGCACGGCAGGGTTGATCACGCGGGGGGATATTTTTGAGCTGATCGCTGACCCTGTCGTGGGACCGCTTGAGAAAGAGGATGCGGACATCCAGCACCTGCAGGATAATCTCTGGATCATTGACGGCACGGCGAGTCTCGAAGCGGTGAATCACCAGCTCGAGCTCGCGCTGGAGGCGGATGACGCAGACCGCATGGCAGGGTGGGTCACGTTCCATGCGGGGCATCTGCTGCAACAGGGGCAGGGCGTTGAGGCGCAGGGATGCCGGGCGACGGTACGGCGGATGCGGAAGCGGCGCATTGATGCGGTTCTGCTCGAAGTCCTGCGTTACCCGGAGGAGGACATCGAGGAACAGGCCATGGGGGATGATGATTCGTTCATCGAACCTGCAGATGAAGCGGGGGGGCTGTCGTGAGCGTCGCGTGGTATCTCTTCTTCATGCTGTTGTGTTTTGTGTCGGTCGCGTTTTTCGCCGGGACGGAGTCGGGGGTACTGTGCGTGAGCCGTGTGCGGCTGATGCACTTCGTGCGCAACGGGTTGAAGTCGGCGACGATCCTGGCATCCTATCTGGACAATATGCAGCACTTCGTGGTGACGGTCCTTGTGGGGTGCAACCTGTCGAACGTGATCCTCTCGACGCTTTCGGCGAGTGTGGCGCGGACGCTGTTCCCGAGAGACCCGTTGTATCAGTTCCTGTGGGCGTGTGTGGTGGTGAGCATGGTGTTGTTTTTCAGCGAGTATCTGCCGAAGCTGTTTTTCACGACGCGCCCGTTGCGGCGCACGCTGCTGGTGATGGATCTGTTCCGGCTGATTGACAGGCTGCTGTACCCGTTGACGCGTCTGGTCTCTCTGCTGACCTCGCGGTTCGGTCAGGGAAACGCGAACGAGCAACACGCACTCATCACGCGCGAACTCATC
>WRML01000336.1 GCA_009777165.1 Kiritimatiellota bacterium | reverse complement strand
CAGGGTTTCGCCTTGTGCCGTTATCCACAAGGCTTTCAGCCTTGAATCGTCTCGCATATCCTTTCGCAGGGCGTTGCCCTGCGCTAATATCCGCAAGACCTTTGGTCTTGTTTGATGTCAGCATAGCCTTTTGTGTGAACACACCCTAGGCGACGAAAGTGTATTGCGCACCCCCCTGACCTCTCGCAAACCCCCGGCAGGAATACCCGCCACCCCCTTTCAAAAGGGGGCTGAAGCCGTCTCCTCGTCCTCCATCGTAGTCCCGTAGTCCTGTAGTTCTGTAGTCCCTCAAAGGTTACGCCAGTTGCCCCACCTTAAAAACAAATTGCCCGCACATCACCGATGTGTTATATTCTACTCCCATTTAATCGCAAGGAGGGGACATGAAGAAACTGGTGTTGCTGTCGTTGGCGTGCGCCGGCGTGATGATTACGGGATGCGTTTGGAATACCCGCACAAAGATGATGCCTATGCAAGCCCCTGTCGGCTGGTGGTATCCACGCACAGGTGATTTTCAGAACCATATGCAGTACGCAAATCTATGCAGGATTTCCCTGACCGACTGGCATATCCACATCCGCGGGGGGATGACGCCGTACAAGGCGGCGGAGCGCGAGAGTTTGAGCGGTATCCGCAGCACGGTGCTGGAGAACTTCGGGCGCGAGTGGCCGCTCTCGAATAACGTCGAGCTTGCGAGATTTATTATAGACGGAAAAAAACCGTTTTCTGTCGCGGTGCCGATAATAATTTCGGATGGGAAAAGACTCGGCGGTCACATACCCGACCCCCTCCCCGTCGGCATTCAGGTGAACGACCGCGACTGGTACCGGCAGATTGACCCGAGGCTGTACGAGCAGCTCGACTTCGTCCTCGCCGACACCATGATCATGGGCGTGACGGCGGAGGGCAAGCCGCAACGCCTCTGGCTGCCGGACGTCAAGATTGACGACGCGGACGCATGGATGGAGGAGTACATGGCGCACAACCTGCGCATCCTCGACGAACCCGTCTCCATCCTCGCCAACCCCACCTACCTCCCCCCCTGCATCTCCAACCAGTACGAGCGGCTCTGGACCGAGGACCGAATGCGGCAGGTCATCGCCAAGGCCGTCGCGAACGGCGTCGCGCTCGAGATACAGGCCGAGTCGCCCTATCCCAAGCCCGCGTTCATCACGCTCGCCAAACAGATGGGCGCGAAGTTCTGCTTCGGCACCAACAACTCCGACGACAAGGTCAAGGACCTCTCCACGTGGTTCAACGCGATCAAGCAGCTTGACCTCCGCCCCTCGGACATCGCGGAAATCAAACGCCGACCGTTGTGAGGCAATGCCTCGGTTTTTTTCTCACACAAAGGCACAAAGGACACAATGGATTGCACAATAAACACGAGGTCTCCTAGCTCCCTTAGGTCCCCTCTCGCGTGCGCAAGGGCTTTCAGTCTTCACGGCTCTCGGGGCTACTTCGTCGCCGCGACAATGGCCAGGAGGAAGTCGCGGCAGCGCGCGTATTCCTGTGCGCCGTTCATGTGCTCGATCATGAGCGGCGCGTCCTGCTCCAGCGCGGCGAGGCGGCGCACGTAGGTGGGGTAGTCAACGATCCCCTCGCCCAGCGCACACTCCTTGAAATGGATGTTGAATTCCCGGAGCCAGCGCAGATCCTTGGCGTGGGCGGAGACAATCCACGGGCCGAGCTTGTCGAAGGTCTCGTGGATGAGCGCGGCGTTGCCCCAGAACTTCTCGGGGCTGCTGATGATGTTGCAGATGTCAACGTGGACGCCGAACGCCTTGCGGTCAACGGCCTTGAGGAGTTCCAGGTAGGAGTCGGGCGAGTAGGGGTGCATCCAGCCCATCATCTCGTAGGCGAATTTCGCGCGGGTGGGCTTCACGGTGTCGATCAGCTTGCGCGCGTTCTCGACGGTGAGGTCGAAATGCTCGCGCGTCATGTTCTTCACATGGGGGCCGTCCCAATGCTCCGTTGAGAACGAGCCCGCGATGTCCACGCAGCACCGGGCGTTCAGCTCGTCCGCGAGGGCCAGCCCCTCCGCGACCTTGTTGAAGTTCTCTTTCCGTTTCTGCTCGTTCATGTCCGCGAGGTTGACCCAGCGGCCGACCTCCGCGATGACGAGATCGTTCGCCTCCGCCGCGCGCGCGAACGCCTGGACGCGGGGCAGGTCGTTCAGCGAGACCCCCCCCGGCGCATAGACGGCGCGGTAGCCCTGCTCCTTTGCGGTCCGCGCCCAGACCTCCGGGTCGCCCAGGTTCTCGCCGAAGAGCGGGCCGCCGATGCGGACCTGCCGCCGGACGGGGTGGTTCGCAAGCGTGCGGCCCGTTTCCGGGGCACCCTCCTGTGCGGCGGCGGTGCCGAGGCGGATGCAACCGCTCCCGGCCAGAAAACCTGCGCCGTAGAGCGCCGTGCGGAAAAACCCGCGCCGATTCGACTGAAATGTCCTGTTTTTCATAATGGAGAAGAATAGCACAGATGCTTGGCGGTGTCCACGGGAAAGTTCTGAAAAAACAGCCGAAAAAACAGCCAAAACGTAAACCTGTCTTCGTCTGCCTCCCGTATTATTCGATGACCCGTTTGCGGATAACCAGAAATTCAGAGCGTTTTCGGGAACTATAGTTGATTCAGTTAAAAACCATTCCAATTTTAACCACAATAGACACTACAGTCATGAACTTAAAATTACACAGAGCCACACGGAGAACCACAGAGATGCACAGAGACTATAAAAATAGACTCTGTGTTCCTCTGTGTATTCTCTGTGCAACTCTGTGTAATTTGTCTGGATTATTTCGAGACGATTCATAAATCCTTTGTGTCCATTGTGCATTCCATTGTGTCTATTGTGGTTAAAAAGCGTATCGCGACAACATCCCGTCAAGGGATGTCAGAATGGAACACTTTTAACGTTAATTCAGTATATCGTATCCGCTTCCCGCCAAAGGCTGAAAGCCTTTTGGCAAAGGTGGAGGGAGCATCCTGCTCCCTGTACGCCTTGGGGAGCAGGATGCCC
>WRML01000335.1 GCA_009777165.1 Kiritimatiellota bacterium | reverse complement strand
GTTCCTCGACGAGTTCCCCGAGTTCCACCACAACGTGCTGGAGGTCCTGCGCCAGCCGCTGGAGGATGGCCACGTCACGATTTCGCGCGCGCAGGCGACGCTCGAATTCCCCTCGCGCTTCATGCTGATCGCCGCGATGAACCCCTGCCCCTGCGGGTTTGCCGGGGACCCCAAGCGCGAATGCCGCTGCACGTCAACCAAGATACAGTCCTACCGCAACCGGATTTCGGGCCCCCTGCTCGACCGCATCGACATCCACATCGAGGTCCCCCCCGTGGGGTATCGTGAGATCAGCGACCTCGAACGGGGGACCCCCTCGGCGGTCATCCGAGCGCGCGTCGAGACCTGCCGCGCACGCCAGCGCAACCGCTTCGGGAAAAATGCCAAAGTCACCTGCAACGCCGCGATGACCGCAAAGCAGGTCGAGGACTTTTGCAAGCTGGGCGAAGAGGCCGACGACCTGATCCGCATCGCCATGACGGAGTTTCATTTCAGTGCGCGCGCGTATACCCGCATCATCAAGGTCGCCCGCACCATCGCCGACATGGCCGGCGCGGACGATATCGGCGCGGAGCATATCTCCGAAGCCATCCAATACCGTTCCCTCGACCGCACAATCTGGACATGACGTGGAGGATCCGTTGTAAAAAAAAAATGAAAAAACATAAAAAACACGATTGACAACACCCGCCGAAACAGATAATGTAAACACCTACAAATTGCGAGAAGTACCATTTTTCGCGGTTGAGGATTCGCCGAGGAGGCGAGAGGCGTGTTTTTTTCAGGCTCGGGCGTGGGCACGGTTGGACGTCAGGGCGCGGGACTCTTGAGGGGTTGTTTGGTTTGCAGTGCGGATTAAGTAGCATAGGCGGGTTGCCTACATAACTGGGTTTGCCATGGGATCTGGTTTTGCCTCGGTACACAAGAACATGGTTTATGGTGGAAGTGAAGGATAGAAAATGGACATCTATGTGGGCAATCTTGCCTATTCTACGAATGATGAGTCCTTGAAGGAAGCGTTCTTGCCTTATGGTGATGTGACCTCTGCACGAGTTGTTACCGACCGTATGACCGGCCGCTCAAAGGGGTTCGGCTTTGTCGAGATGCCGGACCGCACACAGGCGCAGGCGGCAATCGATGCCTTGAACGGTAAAGACATTGACGGGCGCGCGTTGCGCGTGAACGAGTCGCAGCCCAAGCCGCGCGAGGAGCGTCGCGGCGGCGGTGGCGGCGGCGGCGGGTTCCGTGGCGGCGGCGGCGGGCGCGGTGGCGATCGCCGTGAGCGTCGCGAGACCCGTTGGTAGTCAGCGCATTCGGTTGACAGAACGATTGATCGTAACGGGCCGCCCCTGCCGGGGACGGCTCGTTACTCATTTACAACATCGGAAAAAGGAGTGCCATGCTTCGTTTCCTTGCCCAGCAGACCAACCTCACCTCAGTCGTGGGGCTGTCCGACGCCGTCCTTTCCGAGGTGGACCACGGGCGGCAATTGCTTTACAAAATGATCGAGTGGTTCGCGCAGAACGGCGCGGCGTTCATTATCCATGCGCTGGTCGCGTGCGTGATCCTCCTCGTCGGCACATACGTGATCCGCGCACTCGTCTTCTCGACGCGCAAGGCGCTCCAGAAGAGCGGCCGCGTCAACGTGCTGCTCGAATCGTTCTTCTGCAATGTCACCCACAAGATCGGCTGGATCATCCTGCTGATGCTGGTCCTCCAGAAACTGGGAATCGAGGTGGGCCCGCTCGTCGCGGGTGTCGGCGTGGTGGGGTTCATCGTCGGCTTCGCCTGCCAGGAGTCCCTCGCGAACCTCGCCGCCGGCGTCATGATTGCCCTCAACCAGCCCTTCAGGGTCGGCGACTTCGTCTCTGCCGGCGGCGTGGACGGCTCCGTCACCGAACTCAACATGATGGCCACCACCCTGCTCACGCCCGACTACAAGCGTATCACCGTCCCCAACAAAGTCATCTGGGGTAGCTCCATCACGAACTTCTCGGACACCGAGCGCCGCCGCGTGGAGATCAAGGTCGGCATCGTCTACGGTTCCGACATCGCGAAGGCCAAACGGGTCGCGCTCGACACGTTCCGCGAGAACCCCCTGATCCTCGCGGACCCCCCCCCTGCCGTGGAGGTCGCCGAGCTGGGGACCTACTCCGTCAACCTCGTGCTGCGCCCCTGGAGCAAGCCCTCGGACTACTGGAATGTCCATTTCAGCTCGACCGTCGCGATCAACGATGCCTTCGTGCGCAATGGCATCCAGATTGCGTTCCCCGAACAGATCGTCCGCCTGCGGAACGATGCTCCCGCCCCCTCCCTCGCATGCGACGGCGATCGCACGTAACTCCCCCCCTGCCATGCTGACGCACGAGCAGAGACTGTGGAGGGGCGCCCCCGGCCTTACCCTTGCCGGGGTTGACGAGGCTGGGAGGGGGTGCCTCGCGGGCCCTGTCGTCGCGGGCGCGGTGTCCATGCCTCCCCCCCTTGCCGAGCGGCTGTACGCGGGCCCCCTCGCGGGGCTCACGGACTCCAAGCGGCTCACCCCCCCCCAGCGCGAACAGTTCTTCGAGTTGCTCACCCACACCGACGGCGTGGGGTGGGGGGCCGGCATCGCCACCGCGCGGGAGATTGACGAGCTGAACATCCTCGTCGCCACGCACACCGCCATGCGCCGTGCGCTTGAGGCGTTGCCGGGGGGGGCCGGCCACGCGCTGGTGGACGGCCTTGCGGTCAAGGGCCTCCCCTGTCCCTCCACGCCGATCGTGAGGGGGGATGCCCAGAGCCTCCTCATCGCCGCCGCCAGCGTCATCGCCAAGGTCACCCGCGACCGCCTCATGCACGGGCTACACGAGCAATACCCGCACTACGGCTTCGACGCGAACAAGGGCTACGGCGTGACCGACCACGTCATGGCACTCTACAGGCACGGCCCCTGCCCCGAACACCGCCGCACCTTCCGCCCTGTCCAGGACGCGGACCAGAGGGAATTGGAATTTTGAAAAAGAAAAAAAAACCGACCGCCCC
>WRML01000334.1 GCA_009777165.1 Kiritimatiellota bacterium | reverse complement strand
TGGCCGCAGGGTGGATGGATTCGAAGGCGCGGGAGGGGGTACAGTTCCGCCATGCGGTGTGGCCGGGGGGGTTCGGGCCCCAGCCGGCGCAGGACCCCCCCGCGTATATGCTGTGGCTGGCGAGCCAGACGACGAATCAGGCCCTGGGGGGGCGGCTAAGGGAATTGTCGAAGGAGGTCGTCGCGTCGTTGCCCGAGGGGGCCACGGGGGTGGACGGCATCTCGCACGTCTGGCAGCCCGCGGGGGCCCTCCTGTACGGCAACCTCGATGCGCTCGTGCGCCGCGCGGGGCCCCGGGCCCGTCAACTCGCGGAACGTCTGGCGGACGGCACGGACACGTACACGCCCAAGCAGGGGGGGCCGGACTACGCCTCGACGCTCGGCGCGTCGCACTGCAACGGCTTCACCGCGATCGCCGCCGAGGACATGCTCCGCAGCGCGACGCTGACCGGGGACGAGGACGCCATCCGCGCCGCGCTCGCCGTGCTGGACAAGATGACGGGGCATTACGCCGGGACCGTCCCGAGGGGGGCCCAGCCGTGGGAGATGCCCCTGCACACGCCCGACATCCTTGCGTCGGCGCGGCTGGTGCGGTGTTATGTGCTGGGCTATCTGTTGAGCGGCAACGAGGCGTATCTCGAACAGGCGCGCTACTGGGCGTGGACGGGAATGACGATGGTCTACCTGACGAACCCCACCCAAGGCAAGGTGGGCCCCTACGCCACCATCGGCGTGATCGGCGCGACGAACTGGGAGGCCCCCAACTGGATCGGCCAGCCCGTGCAGTGGTGCGGGCTGGTCTACGCCGCCGCACTCAACGACCTCGCGCGTGTTGACGCAGGGGGGGGGCCCTGGAGCAAACTCGCGAAGGGCATCACGCTCGCGGGATTGCAGATGACGTTCCCGATTGACGACCCGCATGGACGAGGGGGCCTCCTGCCGGATTTCTTTTTGCTGAGGGAGCAGGTCAGCGACGGCCCCGCGATCAACCCCGGCACATTGCAGGCGAGTCTGGCGGAGGCGTTCGGCAAGACGCCGCTCTACACGGTGACGCGGCTGGACGGCGGCCCGCTGCTCCACCTGCCGGGAGAAGCCAGTGAGGAGTTAGGAATTAGGAATCGGGGGGGGGAGGGGACGACGAGGGTGCAGGTCACCACCTGGGCGGAGGGGGAGTACCGTGCGCTCCTGACGCGTATGCCGCGTCCGCCGTCATCCGTCACATGGGACGGCAAGCCGATCGAGGCGCGGTTCATCGAGGAGGCGCAGGTGCTGGTGCTGACGCTGAAAGGAAGCGGCGTGTTGGAGATCAAGAGGAATCAGGAATGAAATGACAAAACAAATTTTCCAATCCAAGTTGAGCCGCTTGACGCAATTGATGGGCATCGAGCCGAAGACGCTGTCGTCGGACACCCGCGCCGCGTTGGAACAGATCCCCTGTGTCGAAACCAGCGACCCCGGGAAACTCTGCGCGGCGCCGCTGGTGTCGGTGCGCATCCTCACCTACAACCACGAGCGCTGGATCGCACAGGCGATCGAGAGCGTCCTGATGCAGACGTGCGATTTTGAATTTGAGGTTGTCATTGGCGAGGACTGCTCGACGGACCGGACGCGCGGCATCTGCTTGGATTACCAGCGGCGTTTCCCGCACATCATCCGCGTCCTGCACAGTGAGGCGAATGTTGGCATCGAGCGGAACTCGCTCCGATCGAACGCACGCCTGCGCGGGGCGTTTGTCTGTCCGTTCGAGGGCGATGATTACTGGCTCGACGCGCGCAAGCTCCAGAAACAGGTGGACCTGTTGCGGAAACATCCGGACGCGGCCCTGTGCGTGGCGTTCGTGAAAATGGCGCACGGCGAGGGTCCGCCGGAAATCGCCTGGAAACCGCCGCGCGTCAAGGAGCGCCTTGCATTCCGCGATCTGCACCGCTACCTCTACCACCCGTCCGCGCGGATGATGCGGCGCACGTTCTTAGAGCAGTTCTACGCGGCCGGGACGGTGACGTACAGCGACACGTCGGTGCTGCAGCTGGCGAGCCACTTCGGGGGGGTCGTCCAGTTGCCGGAATATTTGTCAGTGTACAGGCACACGGGGGTGGGGGCCTTTTCGGGCGCGGGGCATTTCGGGCGCCTGCGGATTGCGATGCGGATCAACGCGGAGACGGCGGCGTTCCTCTATCCGCGGCACCGCTGGTTTTTCACGCAGACGCTGTATAAACAGACGGTTGATTTTCTCTGCCTGAGCGGGAACGGGCTGTCACGCGCGGAACGCCGCGAGGCGTTCGGGCTGGCGCGCGCGCTCGCCGGGCTGCCGGTGCACCGCATCGGGAAAACATTCAGATTGTTGTTGAGGAGGTAATGATGGCGACAGGACTTTACTATTGCCGGAGCGGGAATTTCGGCGACGCGCTGAACCCGCTGATTTTCGAGCGGGTGCTGGGTCTGCCGGTCCGCTATGCGAAGAAGCGTGATGCGGAGTTGTGTGGGATCGGCAGTGTGCTGGACAACCTGATGGTGTCGGCGTCGGTCGTCAACCGCCTGGTGCAGGCGTACCTGCCGCCGATCCATGTGTTCTCGTCGGGGTTCACGTTCCCGTTGCAGAAGCCCGGCGCGCGCCCGGTCCGCAAGATGATTGTCCATGCCGTGCGCGGGCGGCAGACGCAGCAGCAGCTCGTGGACCTCGGGATCCTCGCGGCGGATCAACCCGTCGCGTATGGCGATGCCGGGTTATTCGTCCCCCACCTGCTCGAACGCGCCGTGCCGAAAAAGCATTTCTGCGGCATCATCCCGCATATCTCCGAACGGGATTGCGCCGAGATCGAGGCGCTCGCGGCGGCGATTCACGGGTCGGTCGTGATTGACTTCGGGGGCCCCCCCCTGGATGTGCTGGAGCAGATGGCGTCGTGCGAGGTGGTAATCTCGTCCGCCCTGCACGGGCTGATCACGGCGGACGCGCTGGGCATCCCGAACATCTGGATGAAGGTGTCCAACCGCATCATCGGCGGGCGGCGCCAGTTTTACGATTACTATTCC